>JBJEQS010000329.1:0-7046 GCA_051881875.1 Oscillospiraceae bacterium | reverse complement strand
GCGGGAGCTGGATTTGAACCAACGACCTTCGGGTTATGAGCAGCTATAACACAATTGCAGAAATGTAGGTGAATAAAGGATTTGTGTACTATGTAAATTGCTTTCGCCGACGTAATGCCGACGTGTAAATTGAAAATGAAAATCCTAAAGGCTATTTTTGACAGTGGTTTTAGCGGTGGAAGTGGTATGATATTAAAAAAAATATTGCTGAAATACTATAATATATTTCTGCTTTCGTTTTGTTAATCCTATTGAACATCAAAAAATAATAGCAAAAATCATGCCGCTTACGCAGACTTTTTTGCACTGCACATTTAGTAATATGTGATGTTGAAATCCACCCCTTTCATCAACACTATAAAAATTACATACGTATTTCTCCTCCGCTGAGTTCTTTATATTTTCGTTTATCCTTGTACATCTCAGCATCAGCTCTTGCACACACTCTGTCGAAATCCTCACTTTTAATGTATGCGGCACCAATAGCACAGGTATAAGATGTATTTTTCATTTCTGAGCGTATATCATCAAGCATTTTCTCAACAATGTTCTGTTCAGTTTTCATACACAGTATCATAAATTCATCGCCGCCTGTACGATAAAGAGTACAGCCTTTGGGAATAACCTTTGTTATGGTATTTACAACCGCACATATTGCTTCATCTCCCTTGGCATGACCTTGAATATCATTAATCTTTTTTAAATCGTTTAAATCTATGGAAACTACTGCTGTCAAATCTGACTTATGCTTCTCAGAATCAATATAAAGACAGCGTCTGTTTCGTGCTCCCGTCAGAGAATCTCGTTTGAAGTTTTCCACGCAGAAAAAAGAGAAATACAAAACAATGGAAAGCGAGTATGCATTTCTTATTACACCATGCATTCCTGCAAATGATTCCATAATCATAGCCAAAACATTGACGAACACTATCAGAAATATGAGAAGTCCCTCGGAATAATCTTTATTGCAGAATTTTTTTACTGTCAGTACCATCATTGCAATGAGGTAAATGATACATACAATATGTGTAGAAAAACCTAAAGGACCTCTTACAAAATTATTTGACGAATCATATGAATAAGCAACATCTGTAAAAAATGCTGAAAAAGCTATAATCATATTTATTGGTATTGGCAACAGAATAAGGCTCTGGGTTTTTTTATGTATTTTCTTATCTCTCAATAAAAGCTTTACAAACAGATATATTATCATCGGACGAACAGAATATCCCACTGCAGAGAAAAATATCCGAAGAATTGTTGGACTGTCAAAATTTGCTGTATATAACTCCGCACAGTATGCAATCATTTCAATTACTGTAAGTACAAGACTTTTACCAAAAACAATATTTATTTTTTTAGGGAAAATAGAGTTTATAAGCAAAAAAACAGACATATATACAATTATTATCAGTGTAGGAAAATTCATTTCAATAAACCATTTTACCATAACATTTACCCTCCTTATATAGAATTTATGACTTCTTTATTATACCATGTGATTTTGTTTGCGTCAATCAGTATGCATTGTATCTTCACAATTTTTATTAAGATTTTACGATGAAGTCTTTAAAATAAAATCCGAACAAACAAAAAATTCTCCATACTGCTTGATTATGTCAGTATGGAGAAATCTGTTGAAAATTTTTTACTTATAGCCGGCTGTTTTTTTATTATATATTATTACTTAATAAATTTATTTTTAATAAGACAAAGGTCAAGTACATTTACATTGCCATTCCCATCAACATCAGCCGCTTCCATATTTATTGAATCCACAATGCCTAAAAGCCATTTTTTCAAAAGTACGATATCTATAATATTAAGCTGACCATCTGCATTAACATCACCTGAAATAATATTTTCCTGTTCTACTGCCATTACAATGTAATTTGCTGATTCATTAGAACCGCCATTAGTACCAAGAGTAAGTTCTTCACCCTTATTCAAATTCTTTTTGAAAAGAATAAGATTAAGGTCATTTGATGTTGATATTGAAGTTTTGGTATTTTCCCAGTCTTTAAGCCAGTCGGGAAGAGGATTTACAACTCTGGAATCCATTGCAACATAAACGGTTATGTCTGCACCGGCTGTAAATTTTCCTAAATCAGTTGTCACAAGTTTTGAATCACAGGCTGTTCTTATAGTTTCAGCACCAATCAGATTAGCAGGTATACTTGTAGCTGTAAGCTCACGGTCACCAAATATTACAGAACCTGCTCCGCTATTGTTATATATGGACCAGTCCGAACCGTTTTCAGTATCAAATACCTGAAGATTCTTTATTAATTTGCCATCAAGTATTATCTCCTTATTTTTAACAAATACAAGATAATTTGCATTATCTCCATATCCGCCATTAGTACCAAGTGTAACAGTTTCGCCTGATTTGAAATTCTTTTTATACAATTCAAATGTCAAATCACTTGTTGCTGTAATGTTTCCATCAGCTTTTTCCCAGCTTTCAAACCATTCAGGAAGAACCGGCACAACACGGATGTCTGCAGCTACATACACAGTAATATCTGCACCTGCTGTAAATGTACCAAGATTTCCTGTAAACATCTTAGAGTCACAGGCTGTTCTTATGGCTTCTGAACCTATAAGATTTTCAGGAACATTTTCTGCTGTAATGCTTCTGTCGCCAAATATTACAGAACCTTTTCCGAAATTTTCATAAATAGACCAGTCTGAACCATTTTCCTTGTCATTGACAACAAGATTTTTGATAAGGTTACCATTTAATGGAGGTATTGTAACAGTTGCATCACCAAAATCGCCCTCAACCTTAAAATTATCAAGATAAAGTGAGCATGGCAGTGTTGCATTTGCTTTCAGTTCAATTTTATTTTCTCCGACATTGAGATTAATATTTTCGCTTATTGTTTTCCAGTCGTCATATCCTGAACCCTTTGGAAGCGAAAGCGTTTTCACTTTTGAACCATTTACATAGAGGTCAACGCAATTGACATCAGAGGTTGCCGAATAGCGAAGAGTCCATTTGAATGTTCCTGCCTTTGTTGTATTTACAGTATCCTTAACAGCAGCAGTATCCTTGGTTCCGAATTTTACAAATCCCATGCCCTGAAATTTAGTAACATCCGTACGACAGCCGTTCGTAACGTTTTCTTCAATATTTTTTTGGTCGAAATTTTCCCCTTCATACTGACGAGCTCCTGTGTAGAAATCAGGGAATTCAGGAGCTGTGCGTACAGCCTGAGGATATGATGTTGAACGTCCTGTTTCATTTCCTGAACATTGGATTGAAATATCCACCGGTCCGTTATGCTTAACAGTAAGTGTATATGTACCATCTGACCAGCTTTCAGTTACAACGCTTGCTGTCTGATTAACACCTCTGTCTTTAGCAGTAAATGTTGGTTTTGAGCTTGCACCGGAAATGGTGATTGATTCAGTTTTCAGAGTTGTTGCTGCATCTTCATCATAGTTATTCATATAAATGTTAATATGGTCTGAATATTCATTGATAAATGCCGAACCATAAAGCTGATGCTTGATGTCAAGGCTCTTACAAGTGTTGTACTTGAGGTCAAACAGCGCTCCTTTATCGCCTTCGTCCAACTTGCTGTTATAATAAGTAACCCATGAATTCTGATTATTGGCAATATAGCAGTTTGCGTAATAGGAATCAGGATAAAGCTTGTTAAATTCAGCCTGCTTGTCAGAAATACTGCTCCAGCGTGAATCAATTGTTGACTGTTTTATCTGAACAGGAATAGACTTTGCAAGGTCATCGACTAAAGCATATACAGTAGGAATCGTCTGATAACGTCCCGTACTCTTGAAGGGGTTATGATTATCCTTATAATTTCCGTCATTATCAATTCTGTAAAGTCCTTCAAAAAGTGTTTTATAAGAACAATATTTATCGTCATTGCTGCCGGAGTTTACGTCCTGAATAACAACAACTTTTGTACGGTCGATTACTTCCTTACGGCTTGGAATACGAATTGTTCCATCAATGAACTTACGCATCAAATCAACATTGACATTTTTGCACTGGTCGTAAAAATCCCAACGACGATATTTATAGCCTTCGTCATCAGTTCCGTCCCAAAGACCTTTAATGCAGTCGTTCCATACAAGTTCAGGTCCGTCAATAACAGTCATACCGTTCATCGCCATACGTTCAAAGTATATTGGCAAACTCGTGGAAAGGCGATACTGCTCGTGAGTCTGGGGATCTAAATCCCCTCCGTTCCACGGATAATCCGACCAACCCGTATCATCCCAACGTATGCCGTAATTTCCACAGTAACCTGAAATGTAAGCACCATATACCTCGCTTTCAACATCAGCAATATAACCTGGCTGAGTATATTTTTCTTCAAGTATAAAGTTTTGTGCGTAAGTACGGCAAGCCTTTTCCCAGTTTGCATTTGTTTTAAGCATAGCAACAGGATTAAGAGCAGAACCCCACTGGTTTTCGCACCAGCTTACATCAAGATAGCCACCATACTTATTACACAGTTTCAAAAGTGCTGCAAAGTGGTCATAACGCTGCTGATAAGTAACCGGGAAATCTTCAGAAGCAAAGCCCCAGAACTGTTCACAGTAATTGTATCCTAAAAAATTCGGATAATCTCTGAAAAATTCTCCGAAAATTGTATTATCCAAATCATAATCTGCGGAATAGTCCGGAAAATGACACTGACCGCCGCTCGCAGGCTGAATCATTGTCCATACGCCCTTATCAGCACAGGCTTTCATCCATGAACGGGCACATTCAATACCGTCATGAACCATCAGCCACCTGTGTTCCGTAGGACTATAGTTGATTGACAGAGAAAGGTTAAAAACAACATACGGCAGAACATCCTCCGGAACAATGTCAATTATTTTCTCAGGGTCAGGATAGTTCCATGAGTCAATGTGAACAATCCACATAGGTGATTCATTATTTATAACTCTTCTGAAATTGCTGTTTACGGCAGCTTCTGCTTTAAGCGGCTCAACATCAAGAGAAAGATTTGACAGAGTTTGCATAACAATATTATTTGAATCAGAATTATTTGATACAGGCAATGATGTTAACATACAAGCTGCCAATATGCCCGATATTGAAGCCGCACATATTTTTTTAAAATTCATAAAAATCCTCCTTATAAGAAAATAACTTTTAGTATATTGCAGACGGCTGAAATCTGCATAAAAAATATTTTTAACCTCTTTTTTTAAAATTCCTACTTATAAGAAATAAATTATTTTTTATTATATCTTGCAGACGGCTGAAAACTGCATGAAAAATATTTTTAACCTCTCCTTTCATTGATAAATGGCTGTATATTAATATTAAACAATTTTTTGAATAATGTCAGTACAAAAATTGCAGATTTGGTGGATTAATTGAATGAAAATTTGTTAAACATTATTTTTTTGATTAAAAATTATGCATAATAACGAAAAATTGGATTTGTCAATAAATGTGCAGTTAAAATGCACCCAGAAATCAAAATCAGATGCTTCATAAATAACGTGAGTTCGATGAATAAAAAATTAAGTAAATCTCTAAAGTAAAAGCTTGTGTTTTCCAAAGGCAAAGCCTTTGGTCGCCGTCCGCAGACGGCGAAATTCCTTAAAAATGCTCCCAAGGGATAAATTTTCAGCCTATAAGATACTGAACAGGCTCTAAAATCAGGCTGATTGCAATTATCATTAAACGGCTGAAATTCAATGATAATTCCGATGTATTTTATACTATATAGCTATATTTTATAGTAAACCATTATGCTGAAAATCTCAATGCACAATATGGCTGAATTAATTAAACAATTGTGCTTTTTATATAAAAACAGGTAAAATCCACAGTTAAAATTTTTGGCTTCGCAGTTGACAAAATATGCTCTATATGAGATAATAAAAAAAATGCCACACTAAATTATCTATAAATATATAATGGAGGATAACAATGGAGATTTATGGTATAAGCTATAATCACAGGCACAAAGGCGACTTTAAATTTACATCTCCTCAACCTTTTAACGGGCATATGTTATATCTTTTTGTAATTTTTAAAACACCTGCTGTCATTAAGGAAAATGATGAGGAAGAAAAACTGGTTGAAAAAGGAACATTTGCATTATATACCCCTGATGCCAAATATTCAATACAGGGCTTTGGAAATGAATACATAGATGACTGGATTGTTTTTGACCTTAATTTAGATGACATAAAGCTTTTAGAATCTCTGCAAATCCCCTTAAATAAAGCTGTAAAATTGTATTCTATCAGTTCCATTTCTGATATTATACATAAAATTGCATTTGAATTTCATGATGCATACAATATATATCGCCATGATGTTATGCAATTATTGATGCAGCTGTTATTTTTCAAGTTAAGTCAGCATTTATATCTAAGAATTCCTGTATTTTCAAAAAAAAGCTTTAATCCGGAAAAATATGAAACACTCCTAAACATAAGAAATGAAATATATTGCTCTCCACATATGCAATACAGCATAGAAGAACTGGCTCAAAAGGCTTTAATGAGTAAATCATATTTTCAGCATACATATAAAGAAATATTTGGTATTACAGTAACACAAGAGATTATGAAAAGCCGTTTAAATCACTCAAAATATTATCCTTCCTGCACAGATATGACAATAAAAGATATTGCTTTTCAGTGTGGATTTAATAGTGATGTATATTTCGTGCGTTCCTTTAAAAAATTTTTTGGAATTACACCAACAGAATATCGTGGTTCAATAATACCATAGTAAATGCTGTAATATGAATAATATATATGCTTTCAAAAAATTTCCCCATATCTCCGTATGAGATATGGGGTTTATCATCAACCAACACTAAACAATGCTTCATCAATCTTATCAGCGGCTTCCTTTTCTACGCTCTTCAGTACATGGCTGTAAATATCCATAGTAATCTGATAGTTTGAATGCCCTAAACGTTCCTGGGCTACCTTTGGCGAGATACCTGATGTAAGCATTATTGTTGCATTGATATGTCTTAGAACTTGTTCTCATAGAAAAAATATGATATAATAGAGATATGAAAGTAGAA
>JBJEQS010000328.1:0-7087 GCA_051881875.1 Oscillospiraceae bacterium | reverse complement strand
GCGAAACAGGGGTGTGGGGACGGAGTCCCCGCCCAATCATCGTTCAAAAAAGTTTGGGCGGCTTTAAGCCGCCTGATGAAATTTTCAGTATACCATAAGGTGCGACCAATGGTCGCCCCTACAAAAATAATCCATCGAACTCACGTTATTTAACCAGAATATATGCAGTCGGAAACAGAATAATAAGGAATACTATGCATAATATTGTAAATACATACAGATATTTTCCGCCTTTTGCTCCATCTGAATTTGCATATATTTTATATGAAATAAGACTGGCAAGTGATGCTACAGGAGTTCCGAGTCCTCCGATACCTACTCCGAACATCAGTGCATTTATATCAGTACAGAACGGATAAAGCAATATTGTACATGGGACATTGCTTATTATCTGACTTATCAGAAATGATGCCGCAAGAGTATTGTTTTGCAGTATTCCGGATATTATCTTTTCAGCCTGCGGTATAGCCGCCAGATTCCCAGAGAATATGAAAAAGCATACAAATGTAAGCAAAAGCATATAATCTACATTGGCAAGAACTTTTCGGTTATAAATCAGCAATGTTATCAGTATTATCGCTGTACATACAGAATAGGAAACTATATGAAGAACTGTGAGCAGACACATAAGAAAAAGTATTCCATAAACAATACTGCCTTTTTTATCAAAGTCTGTATGCTCCGAATCAGGCTGTAATGACTGCTTGCTTATCATCAGTGAGGAGATGCATAAAAGGATATATGATATTGCTGAAAGCGGAAGCATTATAATGATGAACTGAAATAAATTCATTCCGCTGTTTTCATATATAAAAAGATTCTGCGGATTGCCGAGAGGTGTGAGCATTGAACCGAGATTTGCGGCAATTGTTTCTCCTGCTATGGTTTTGATGAGGTCGGATTTGTAATCCTTCATCAGTATGATTGTAAGCGGTACAAATGCTATAAGTGCAACATCATTTGTTATAAACATTGATGAAAAAAAGCATAGTGTTATGAGTATAAGATACAGTTTTCTAAGGCTGTTTGCTGAATTTACAAGCCATGAGGCAGCAATTGCAAATATTCCGCTTTGTTTTAACCCCTCTATTGCAGCCATAAGACAGAAAAGTATGGCAAGCACTGAAAAATTTATATAGCCGATATATTCGGCAGATGGTTTTACAAAAAAAGCGGATATAATTGCGGCTATGAATGAAATACAGAATACAATTTCTTTTTTAATAAAATTTCTGATTTTTTCGGTCATATCTATCATCTCGTTTTTTTTAATAATTAAGCCTGACTGCAAATGATTATACAGTCAGGCTTTTATGATTGTATTTTACTTGGATTATCAGCCGCCGAGGCGTATCATCTCATCAATGCATTTACCGGCAGAGCGTATTTCCTCATCAGTCATTATGATTTCAAATGCCTCATCGGGATATCTGAGAGAATTATACACGTCCATAAGAGTAGTTATTTTCATATTCGGACATATGAGCTTTTTTGAGAGTATATGGAATTTCTTATCCGGACATTTATACTGGAGATATTCCGCAATGCTTATTTCCGTACCGATTATGAATTCCTTTGCATCGGATTTCATTGCATAATTGATAATTCCGGAGGTAGAGCCTGCATAATCAGCCAGTTCTGTTACAGACGGCTGACATTCGGGGTGTACAAGTACAAGAGCCTGAGGATATTTTATTTTTGCAGCTTTGAGTTCATCAGCTGTTACTGAAGCGTGGACGGGACATCCGCCCTGAAGAAGTTTTATATCTTTATTTTTGACATTGCGTTTTACATAGTCACCGAGATTGCAGTCGGGTATGAAAAGGATTTTATCGGCATCCATGTTTTCTGTTATTTTCACTGCTGTTGATGATGTAACACATACATCGCATACAGCCTTGAGTTTTGCAGTAGTATTTACATATGCCACAATCTTGCGGTCGGGTTCTTTCTCCTTGAGAGCCATAATCATTTCAGGCTCCATCTGTTCAGCCATAGGACAGCCGGCATTTTCATTTGCAAGGAATACTCTTTTTTCGGGGGAGAGTATTTTTGCTGTTTCCGCCATGAAATGCACTCCGCACATGAGGAGATTTTTCTGCTTTGCCGATTTTGCGTCAACGCTTAATTTATATGAATCGCCAGTGTAATCGGCAATTTCAAGTATTTCCTTGGCGATATAGCTGTGAGCAAGTACAGCTGTATCGGTTTCTTTTTTTAATTTTATAATCTGTTCCTGAATTTTACTAATCATTTTGCAATCATCTCCGTATGTTTGCTCAGGCATTAAGTTTTCTTATGTCATCAATAAGCATTTCAAGTCTGCGGTTCATTTCGCTGTTGTTGAACTGGCAGGTTCCTACAGCTTTGTGACCGCCACCGCCGTAGCTGAGCATAAGTTTGCCCACATCAATTTTGCAGGTTCTGTTGAGTATGCTGTATCCGACAGCGGCTGATGCACCCTGACCGCCTCTGCCTGATACTATCCACACTGAAATATTGGCTTCAGGATACAGACTGTATACCATAAATCTGTTGCCTGTATATATCGGGTCAACGCCTCTTAAATCTGTTACAAGTACATTGTCATATGTAACTGAATGTGCTGAAACCATCTCAACGAATTTTACAGTCTGTTCGTTGTAAAGTTCAATACGTTCCTTTATATCAGGAAGTTCCAGTATTTCATCAATTGTCATGGTTCTGCACCAGTCGATAAGTTTTTCCATAAGCTGATAGTTGCTTATAGTGAAATTTCTGAAACGTCCAAGACCGGTTCTCGGGTCCATTATATATCCAAGAAGTATCCAGCCTGTCGGGTGGAGTATTTCATCTCTTGTAAGATTGGCAGAATCAACCTTGTCAACAGCTTCAAGAAGTTCATCAAAATTAGGAAAGCGTTCCTTTCCGCCGTAATAGTCATATACGACATGAGCAGCACTCGGACTGCTGCGGCTGTCGCCTTTGTATTTGCCCTTGTAGGCATTTCTTTCAGCTTCGCTGGAATGATGGTCAAACCATAAGCCGCACCCTTCAACAAAAGGAACATTTGCAAGACAGTCATTTTCATTTACCTCAATAAGACCGTCCTGCAAATCCTTTGGATGAGCAAATTTCCAGTTATCAATAACTCCTGCTTCCTTCAGGAATACAGCACATACAAGTCCGTCAAAATCTGACCTTGTAACTAACCTCATAAATAAATACCACCTTTAATATGTACACTTTTTATGTTATAATAAAATATCTGAATTGTATATATGTATAATAATATAACTAATTATACCATAATAAATCATTATTTTCAATAGTCATTTTATACTATTTTGATATATTTATCAAGACTGAATGAATATATTATACATTCGGCAACAGGGAGTCCGAGGATTTTTTCAAAAGCAAGTTTATATAGCTCAAGCTGTTTTGAATACAGATTAATGAGATAATCTTCGGATTTGGCATAGTCTGTTTTATAGTCGACAATGACAGCCTGATTGTTTTCAATGAAAATTATATCAGCGATACCCTGAAGTATTATATCCTTTCCGGCATATTCGGATTTTACCAGTGCAGAGGCATCTATATCCATGAGATTAATCATGAATTTTCGTTCACGCATAAATTTATCCGAGCCTGTAATTCTTCTGAACAATTTTGAATCTGCAAAATTTTTTACCTTTTCAGGATTTATGCTTTCACGTTCTTTCTGTGATATGAATCCCTTGGCAACACATGAATTAAGTTCATCTTCAGTATGCTCAGATATTCTGTTAAAGTCGCAGTACTGCATGAATGTATGCAATGCTGTACCGCTTTCTGCACCTGTAAGTTTTTTTCTGTCCATGATGAATTTCGGACGTTTCAGCTGCGGTTCAAAATCGCTGCTTTCCTTTGCAATGTCGGAAACAGATAACTTTGCCGGAAGTTCTGAATATGTGAAGTCATATACTGAACTGAAAAATTCAAATGATTTCTTTAATTGTCTGATGTTTTCAGAATCAGGCTCATATATTTCTTCAGCGATTTCTTTTTTATCCGATGATGTGCCATTATCAGTTTTGGCAGATAGTTTAAAATCAGTGTATCTTATGCCGAATTCATCACTGTCTGAATTTACAGGCGGCATATCACATAAATCGCAGAGAGGGGCAGAATATTTACTGTCAATCAATGACATTAAAATCCAGTCACTCATGGAAGCTGCCGAACTGCTTATTGAATATGTTATTGAGCCTTCAGAATTTATTGATGATACAAGGCGTTGAATTTTTTCGATTAGTTTTTTATCTTTTTTCAGCGGAATAAAAAGTTTATCCTTTGCCCTTGTCAGAGTTACATAAAGCAGGCGAAGTTCCTCACTCATATCAGCGATGCGTCTTTTTTCCTTTATGATTTCATAGGGCAGAGTTGAATATTTAAGAAGTTCATCGGGATTTCTCAGCCTGAATGATATTCCATATTCCTTATCAAGCTGTACTTCAGTTACATCATTGGGATTGTTTCTTGTAAATTCCTTTTCGGTATTGCATACAAATACAAACGGGAATTCAAGACCTTTGGATTTATGCATGGTCTTTATTGAAACAGCATTTTCAGAGCCTGATGATGTACTGCCATGTTTGAAACAGTCACTTTTTATATCAATGCTTCTGTCAATATATCTCAGGAAGCCTGAAAGTCCTCCGAATGAACTGTTTTCATAGCTTTTTGCATATTCAATAAGTATTCTGAGATTTGCCTTTTTCTTTTCGCTGTCCTTATATACCTGCATAACAGAAAGAAAATCAGTTCTTTCGTATATGCGTCTTATAAGCTGTTCAAGAGTATCGGTTGCAGAATACATACGCAGTTCATTTATAATTTTCAGAAAATGGATTGACTTTTCGTATACAGCACCTTTAGTAAGCGGTTCGGATTTTTCAAAAACCGTTTCACCGTTTTCATCATGGACAGCCTTTTTAAATTCTCCTGCCGCCATGCATAAGGCAGTATAAAGCTTTGTATCGGGACTGCAAAGTCTTATTTCTGTTATTTCATCAGGTGTGAATGAAAACATAGGTGAAAGCATTACAGATGCAAGAGCGACATCAATAAGAGGGTTGTTGACTACTCTGAGCAGATTAAGCATAAGGGATATTTCTCTTGATTCGATATATCCGTTAGTTTCTTCAGAATACACAGGTATTCCATGGCTTTTGAGTATACGGGCATATTCAGCAGCGGTATTATTGTCACGCAGCAGCACACAGAAATCCTTGTATTCGCATGGCCTTGTGGATTTTCCTCCTCGTTCACATACCGGAGATTTGTTTTCCACCATTTCCATTATTTTAACGGCAGTCCACTCAGCCTGTTCATTTTCATATTCTTCACATTCTTCTATAAGAGCTATTTCTGTATCTTTATCGGTATCAGCAAATTTTGCACCCTGTACAAGTTTTTCAGTATCAGTATATTCAACATCACCAAGCTTTCTGCTCATTATTCTGCTGAAGAGATGGTTTACAAAACCGATTACCTGTGCTGAACTTCTGAAATTGCAGTTCAGTATGATATATGAATTATCGGAAGTACCTTCTTTATACTCTAAGAATTTGTCCATTACACCGGTAAAAATTTTTGCATTTGACTGTCTGAAACCGTATATAGCCTGTTTCACATCGCCTACAAGGAACATATTATTTCCATATTCAACAGATGTACAATTTCTGTTGTCAGGAATTCTGGAGAGCAGTCTGAATATAAGGTCCTGATTATCGTTTGAATCCTGAAATTCATCGACCATTATTATATCATAGTATTCTGAAAGCTCCTGAGCGAGTGCAGTTCTGGTAATATTGCCGTTATCATCAATATCTGAAAGGAGATTGAGTACAATCTGTTCGCCGTCAGCAAAGCTTAATCCGTTCTTTGAAGTTTTTACTTCATTGATTTTATTCTTCATTATTGTGATAAGTTCAATAAGAATTTCTGTTATTTCATAATGTGCCTTGAAATCATCATCATAGCGGCTGAATATTTCTGCATAATCCAGTATTTCAAGATAAAGTTTTTTATAAGTTTTTCTCATGCTTTTTATTATTGCATCAGAATCTTCACTTAAATTCTTGTCTTTTCTGAGAGTTTCAAATGTGATATTCCTGTTTATTGCATCAAAACCTTTTTCATTGAAAGAACAGGCTGTTTCGGCAAGAGCCTTATATTCATATTCCAGAATGAAAAATGCCTTTGAACCATCGGCTTCATCGCTTATAATATTGTATGCAGTTTTTGCACATTCGGTTATAACCGATAATTTTTTGCTTATTAATTCATTGAATTCTTTGAGCAGTTTATCTTTAAACTGATTATCGCTGAATTTTTCAAGAGTTTTTTTCAGCCAGTAATCATTGTATGGTATTGATTCAATGAACTTGTATATTTTTATGAGTATATTTTCAAGTTTCTTGTCGCTGTCATCGCAGAAATATTTATAAAGTATTTCAGCTTTTTCAGGCATATTGACATATGCATATTCAAGGGTATCTTCAACGCAGTTATGTATTATTATGTTGCTTTCTGCCTCATCAATTATTCTGAATCCCGATGCAACATTTACATTCTGTATATTTTCCCTTATCAAATCAAAACAAAATGAATTGATTGTGGAAATCTTGGCACATTGCAGCAGTGACTGCTGATTTACAAGCCAGCTGTTTTCGGGATTTTCTGAAATCATGCGTGAAAGTTCTTTTGAAAGACGATATTTCATTTCCGCAGTTGCATCATTGGTAAATGTAACAACAATCATTTTATTTGCAGGAACCGGATTTGCCTCATCTGCAAGCAGTCTTGTAAGGCGTTCAACAAGTACTGATGTTTTTCCGCTTCCGGCTGCCGCTGAAACAATCACAGATATATTTCTTGCATTTATGGCGGCAAGCTGTTCATTTGTCCACATAGTATCATCTCCTGTAATTAATAAACGTGAGTTCGACAAAAAAATCTCAAGATAAAAAATAATCGAAAAACAAAAGTTTTGGTCAAGCTTTTTCAAAAGCTTGCGGATTCCAAAGGCAGAGCCTTTGGTCGCTCGAATGAGCGAAAC
>JBJEQS010000327.1:0-1675 GCA_051881875.1 Oscillospiraceae bacterium | reverse complement strand
ACACCCCCGTTTCGCTCATTCGAGCGACCAAAGGCTCTGCCTTTGGAAACCGCCATCTTTTTTGAAAAAAAGATGGACAAAAAACTTTTCGTTTTAGCTTAACAGTTACGCTTTGTACCTACCCGACCGCTTGGATAAGGTTGATACTTAAAACCAGAGGCGGCAACTTGCCGCCAAAACTTTTGTTTTGTCTGTCAAACTCACATCAAACAGTTCTGATTTTTATTCGCCGAATGAAACACCAAGATTCTTTGCAGTTATTACAAGCTGGTCATCAGGCTGAACAAATTTTGTAAGACCTGCAATATCACTGAGCTTGTTTGCAACAACTTTTCCATTGACCATAGCAACAGTACGGCTGTATTTTTCGTCCTTGATAAGTCTTGCGGCATGGACGCCGAATTTTGTAGCAAGTATTCTGTCATAAGCACTCGGACTTCCGCCACGAAGCATATGTCCCGGAACGCATATTCTTGTATCAATACCGGTCTTTGCCTGAATCTGAGCAGCAATTCTTGATGTAGCAGTTGTAATGCCTGCTTCAAGACGTTTCTGAGCTCTTTCCTTTTTCTTCATAGCCGCTTCATTCTGGTCGAAAGCACCTTCAGCAACTGCGATTATTGAGAATGATTTGCCCTGTTCGGTACGCTTCATTACCGCCTCGCAAACAGAATCAATGTTGTAAGGAATTTCGGGGATAAGTATGATATCAGCACCGCCGGCAATACCTGCATTAAGAGTGAGCCAGCCGGCTTTGTTGCCCATGATTTCGCATACCATAATTCTTGAATGGCTTGCAGCAGTTGTATGGAGTCTGTCTATTGCATCAGTTGCGATGTCAACAGCTGTGTGAAATCCGAAAGTAACATCAGTTCCATATATATCATTGTCGATAGTTTTCGGAAGACCGATTACATTAAGACCTTCATTTGCAAGCAGATTTGAAGTTTTATGAGTACCGTTTCCGCCGAGGGTTAGCAGAACATCAAGCTTCTGCTTTTTATAAGTTTCTTTCATGCTTTTAACCTTGTCGACATTATCATCACCGATAACAGTCATCATCTTGTATGGCTGACGCTTAGTGCCGAGGATAGTTCCGCCCTGAGTGAGAATTCCTGAGAATTCTGATGGTTTCATATCTCTTGCAAGGTTGTTGATAAGTCCGTAATATCCGTTTGATATTCCGACAATTTCAACATTATCCTCGCCGAATGTTTCAAAGCAAGCCTTTGCAACACCTCTGATAGTTGCATTGAGTCCGGGGCAGTCACCGCCGCTTGTGAGTATTCCGATACGTCTTTTCATATTTTTTACCTCCGAATATAAATATAATCATTTATTTTATTCACCAATATTCTGTTTATAAATAATGTGTATAAACTGTTATAAGTATAACAAATTTTTATACTTAATGTCAATAATTTTTAAGAATTTTTCAAAAATCAATAATATTAACATGAGTTCGATGGATTATTTTTGTAGGTCGCCCGTTATGGTTTATTGAAAATTTTATTGTTTCTGTTCTGCGAACTTCGTTCGCACAAACTTTTTTTGGAAAAAGTTTAACAAAAAAACTCTTTTGAACGATGATTGGGCGGGGACTCCGTCCCCACACCCCTGTGGAATTTCGCCGTCTGCGGACGGCGACAAGGGCTTCGCCCCTTGACCCCACCAG
>JBJEQS010000326.1:0-1675 GCA_051881875.1 Oscillospiraceae bacterium | reverse complement strand
GTGTAGTCTCGAATTTTTGTTTTTTCGAGTGTCTACTCTAAGGGGATTATATCACGAACACATGGCTGTTCCGATAAAAAATAATCTGAAAAATAATTTTTATATTGCCATATGCTGAATATGCTTAAGAAAAATGCATTATAATATTGTAGAAAAGAGATGAACTTTTTGTTGTATAATTATATTATAAATCTATTAAAAAAGAGGTATTCAATATGGAAATTTCAAAGGATATATTGTACATCGGTGTAAACGACCATGAGGTTGATTTATTTGAGGGGCAGTATGTTGTGCCTAACGGTATGGCATACAATTCATATGTAATCATTGATGAGAAAACTGCTGTAATGGATACTGTTGACATACATTTTGCAGAGCAGTGGCTTGGAAATCTTAAAGCTGCTCTTGGCGGCAGAAAGCCTGATTATCTCATTGTACAGCATATGGAACCTGACCATGCATCAAGCATCATGAATTTCATGGAAACTTATCCTGATGCAGTTATAGTTTCAAATGCAAAATCATTTACAATGATGAAAAATTTTTTCGGCAATGAATTTGCTGACAGAAGAATGGCAGTCGGTGAAGGAGATACTCTTTCACTCGGAAATCATACACTGAATTTTGTAGCTGCACCTATGGTACACTGGCCGGAAGTTATAATGACATATGAAAGCACAGACAAGGTACTGTTTTCCGCTGATGGTTTCGGAAAATTCGGTGCATTGGACGTTGAAGAAGACTGGGCATGCGAAGCAAGAAGATACTATTTCGGAATTGTCGGAAAATATGGTGCACAGGTGCAAGCTGTTCTGAAAAAAGCCGCAGGGCTGGATATTCAGACAATCTGTCCGCTTCATGGACCGGTTCTTAATGAAAATCTCGGATACTATATTGACCTTTATAATACATGGTCATCATACGGCGTGGAGAGCGAGGGCATTGTAATTGCATATACATCTGTATACGGCAATACAAAAAAAGCAGTTGAAATGCTTGCTGATGCACTTGAAAAGAATGGCTGTCCGAAAGTTGTTGTAAATGACCTTGCAAGAGTGGATATGGCTGAAGCTGTTGAAGACGCTTTCCGCTATGGAACAATCGTTCTTGCAACAACCACATATAATGGAGATATTTTCCCGTTCATGCGTGAATTTATCGGACATCTTACAGAACGCAGTTTTCAGAACAAGACTATCGGCATAATGGAAAACGGTTCATGGGCACCGACTGCCGCAAGAGTTATAAAAGGAATGTTTGAAAAGAGCAAAAATATTACCTTTGCTGAAAATTCAGTTAAAATCATGTCTGCTGTAAATGATGAAAATATTGCACAGATAAATGCACTTGCAGCTGAACTCTGTAAAAAATAATTCAATAATTTCTGCAAAGTAAAATTGTATTAAAAGAGAAATCCTGATTTTTGGATTTCTCTTTTTTATATACTGAAAACAAAAATTTACGAATGAGTTCATTCCTGCAAACATCAACATATCATATCGAATTTATGTTAACGTGAGTTTGACAACCAAAATTTTTACTTTTTGAGTTAACTTTATTTTATCGAATTCGCATTAAAAAAGATGATGTATTAAAATAACGTGAGTTCGACAAAAAAGAAAAAGTTTTGGTCAAGCTTTTTCAAAAGCTTGCGGTTTCCAAAGGCAGAGCCTTT
>JBJEQS010000325.1:1834-7100 GCA_051881875.1 Oscillospiraceae bacterium | reverse complement strand
GTTTCATCATATGGGTCACCGAGTATGAACATTCCATCAAGATAGTGGTCCCAGTGACCTGAAATTTTATAGAATTCTCTCTTAGCCATGAGAGGTGTTTTTGTAAGCAGATAACCATGCTGCTGTTCTGTATCTTCAACCCATCTCTGAAGAAGCTGTATAACTCTTGAACCCTTTGGCAGAATTATCGGAAGTCCCTGTCCTACTACATCGACTGTTGTAAAGAATTCAAGTTCACGACCGAGCTTGTTATGGTCACGAAGCTTTGCTTCTTCACGCTGTTTGAGGTCGGCCTCCAGTTCAGATGCCTTTGGATATGCAACAGCATAAACTCTTGAAAGCATTTTGTTCTTTTCAGAACCTCTCCAGTAAGCACCTGTGCATGAGATAAGCTTGAATGACTTTACCGGAGCAGTTGTCATAAGATGAGGGCCTGCACAGAGGTCTGTGAATTCACCCTGCTTATAGAATGAAATCGGTTCGCCATTTCCGGCGTGTTCCTCACAGAGTTCAACCTTGTATGGTTCGTCCTGTTCCTTGAGATATTTTATAGCTTCATCAGGCTGCATTTCAAACTGTTCGAGAGCAAGTCCCTCCTTGACGATTTTCTTCATTTCGTCTTCAATTTTAAGGAGTTCCTCCGCTGTGAACGGCTTTTCAATATCAAAATCATAGTAAAATCCTGTATCAATAGCAGGACCTATTGCAAGTTTGACTGACGGATAAAGCCTTTTTACAGCCTGTGCAAGAATATGTGACGCTGTATGCCAGAATGTCTTTTTGCCCTCGATTGAGTCAAATGTAAGCACTTCAAATTCACAGTCGCTGTCAATAACCGTTCTTAAATCCTTAACCTCGCCGTTGATTTTCACACAGCATGATGCTTTGTAAAGTCCCATGCCAATGCCCTTGATAATTTCTGCGGCTGGCTGAGCCGATTCGATTTCACGGATACTTCCGTCTTTAAGTGTAAGTTTAATCATAATAAAAATCTTCCTTTCAAAAAATTAATTATTCAAAAATATATCAGCAGCAATTTCAACTACTACTTCCAGTATTTCTTTCCATACGTTCTTTTCGCCATCCTTTGTTTCTTCCTCTGCGCATGATTGTCCTAAACTTTTTCTGTTAAGCTCTTTTCTTTCGTCTAATGATTCCTTATCGGATTTCAAATAAATCACCTCTCAAAAAATAATTATAAAAATATCTAAAATACAGATTTAGATGTATATAAATTGTTAATTTCAGATGTTGTCATTTTAATCAAATATAGGTAAATCAACACCAGATATTATTTTTACATTAGTTTTTTCAGCTAATTCCATCATATATATATTTGACAGAGTTCTGTTTGTAATATAATTATTTACTTTTGGCATTACTGATTCAATGGAATAAGAAATGCTTGCCACAATCTGTATGAATACATTATAATCCTCATAACATTTAAGAATTTCTTGTATTTCGTTGTAATTATCATAAATTTTTTCTTCGTTTGTTTCAAGATATATTATTAATTGAGAATTTGTATTTTCAAATTTTTCGCAAAATTCTTTTATCACTCTGCGGTGTAATGGATATTTGTCCGAAAAGTCCGGAACGAAAAGAAAATTATTGTATCCTGTATCGATTTCATCACACAACGCAATATTTTCATTCTGATTTATTTCGGCATAATACTTTTCAGCAAATTTTTCAACATCATCTATCATATCATCATGAGCAGCAAGCAGTTTTTCGGAAGACCAGTTCCACCATGATATTTTCAATAGTTTTTCAATTATCTCCTGTGAAAACCTGTATTTTATTACCTTAGCCGGATTACCACCAACAATTGCATATGGCGGAACGTCTTTTGTTACAACAGCATCAGAAGCAATAACAGCACCATTATGCACAGTACAACCATTCATAATTGTAGCACCATGACCAATCCATACATCATTTTCTATTATTATTTCACCTTTATGCTTCAATCTTCTTTTGGATTTTAGTTTAGAAAACTCACTTATGCATCCCTGTGTCAAAGATAAGTAATCGTGATTGATATCAATCATAAACAGTACATTTTCAGCAATGGAAGTATATTTTCCTATCTGAAGATTATAAATCCCATAATCTTCAAAAATATTATCATCAAGATTAAGTCCTGTTTCAACTACCGCATTAACTATGTAACTATCTTTGCCAATTGTCAAAGTATTAAACAATTCACCTCTGCCTATATCGGAAAAGCATTTTTTATCTTGTTTCACAGTATATGGATTTATAGATAGATTAATATACATTATAACATTCCTCCAAAACAAAAATCCCCTCAAACATTATAAAAAATGTTCAAGGGGCGATTAATTCAACGCTGTTCCACCCTTATTCATATACAGATACACCGCATACCTCATAAGCTTTCTGATAACGGAGAAAAACCGGTGTTTATTGGACACTCTCGGAGGTGGTATGCATATTAACTTTTCATGGTTAATCTTTCAGCCGATGGAAAAACCTCTCTGTATGAAAACTATAATAATATGCCATCCTCGTCAGCAATTTTATTTATTAACTTTTATTTATCATATCACACTATTTTCGATTTGTCAAGCATGAATTTTTTATTTTGCAAAATTAAAAGTTTTGAATGAAATAAGTATCGGCTGGTCGTCACGATATAAATTACCGTTTTTATATTCTGTGGCAGGGTCAGGGTACTGTCCTATTATTTTTGCTTCACTTTTGTTTTTAATCCACTGAACTCCGTTTACCTTATTATCGCTCACACTGACATAAGCATATCCCGAACCTTTGCCGTTATTTCCAAAATTCTCTTTTATAGTATCACTGCATTTCTGGGAAATATCCCCTGAACTGTTTCCACAGGCACCTGTTTGACAGTCGATTTCATCAATTCCTGTTATTGAATTGCCCTGTGCACATTCATTCGCACAAATTGTGCTTATGGAATTAAATATCTGCTTTGCATTGGAATTGGCTGTTTTGAGCCTTGAATTTTTGATATATCCCATCATTGACGGAACGAGTATTGCCGCAAGAACACCTATAATCGCTATAACAACTATCAGTTCAACGAGTGTAAATCCCTGCATTTTCCTTTTCATTTTCAAAATCCTCCAATATAATATTTCCTGTACGCATACATTATATAATAACACTGTCGAATTGTCAATGATTTTAACAGCAGTTTGATTTATAACATTAATTATATACAAAAAATATGAAGAAAATTATTTAAAATCAACAATTTCAGCATAACGCATATTCACAATGTATTGACGTTGTGTATACATTGTGTTATAATTAATATAAAGGAGGTGCTTTTTATGAGTACAACAAATATAAACATTCGTACCGATAAGGAAGTAAAGGAAACAGCGGAAAAAATTTTTGAACAGCTTGGATTAAATATGACCACGGCTGTAAATATGTTTCTCAGACAGGCAATAAGAGAAAACGGAATACCATTCTGCCCGACTTTAGAAGTTCCAAATGCAGTTACAATTGCCGCTATGGAAGAAGGCCGCAGAATTGCAAGAGATAAAAATGCTAAAGGATATAAAAGCGTTGAGGAATTAAAGGCGGCTTTGGAAGATGAGATATGAAATAAGATTTACCAATCAATTTAAAAAGGATTTGAAGCTTGCTAAAAAACAAAATAAAAATCTTGATAAAATGTATGAAATTATTGATAAGCTTGCTAACAAAGAACCGCTTGACGAAAAACACCATGACCACAATTTAAAAGGAAATTATTCTGCATATCGTGAATGTCATATTGAACCTGACTGGTTACTGATATATGAATACATTGATGATATTCTTGTATTAGAACTTGCACGATTAGGCAGTCATTCTGAATTATTTATTTAAACAAACCACAAAAACAGCCCCCGAATTTAATTCGGGGGCTGTTGGTTATTATGTAATATTAAATATCAAGCAATTTACCAAGCAACAACTGTTCCAGCTTCATCTTTAACGTCTGAACCATCAACTTCAACGCCTGGTTCCGGATATCTGCCAACGATAGTATCTGTTGAAGCTTTATGCCATTTAGCTTCTGTAATTCCGCCGCCACTGATTGTAACCTTTGCTTCACCAGCAGCACTACCGTTATCTGAAAGTGCAGCTGCTACTGCCTTTTCAACATCATCAGTTGATGTTGTAGCAGTACAATCAAGAAGCTGATCACTTGCATCAGCTAAAGGATTACCCTGTGTTTCTCTGTCAGCAGCAAGACTTGAAACAGTTGTGAAAACGAGCTTAGCATTTGAGTTAGCTGTCTTGAGTCTTGAGCCCTTAACATAGCCCATCATTGATGGTACGAGGATAGCAGCGAGAACACCGATAATAGCGATAACAACGATAAGTTCAACGAGTGTAAAACCCTTCATTCTTTTTTTCATAACAAATTCCTCCTAAAAATCATTAAAAATAAATTGTAATATGTTAGCGTCCGGTTCTGCACCTTCGGCTTACATTGTAAAGCATCTGCCATTTCCCTACGGCAACAGCTTTGTAATCTGACGTCATAATTACGTGTGCTTTAATCTATGGTCTTATTATATCAGCAATGTTTTCATTTGTCAATAGAAATGAAAGCGATTACATAAAGTTTGTACAACCTTGAATTTAAATCGTTTAAGTTTGTATCGTTTTAGACATTTTGCCAGTTTTGAAACATGGATTTTTTTGTATAATAAAAGTAACTTTGTATTGGATTTTTGATATATTTCTAACAACTTTTTCATTATTTTTATGTATTTTGCACATTCGACTTGCCTTTATTATACATTTTGCTGGTAATACTAAATTTTTTTGAGTTATATTTCCAAAGAATTAACAATTTCATTGGACAAATCGCACAAGCTTAATATCAATCGGCATAAATATGATTTTTATAATAATTTTTCCTGCAAAATCCGACACGAAAAAACAAACCGGCTTACAATTCTGAAATAATTCCCACTACATATTGCAGAATTTTCAGAGCGTCTTCCGAAGTAATCTGCCAGTCGTTCGTTACCTCTGCCGCCTGCCAGTTAGGGATATAATTCATATTTATGACATACTGCAATATAAGCAGAGCGTCAGCCGTATTGACATCGCCGTCACCGTTTGCATCACCTTTTTTTGTTTCATTATTAGGCGGTGTGGTTGCGGTGGTTTCCGTTGTTGTTGTAGGTTCGGTTGTAATGGTTGTTGATTCCGTTGTTGTGGTATATGTCGGCTCGGTTGTGATGGTTGTTGATTC
>JBJEQS010000325.1:0-1734 GCA_051881875.1 Oscillospiraceae bacterium | reverse complement strand
TTGTTGATTCCGTTGTTGTGGTATATGTCGGCTCGGTTGTGATGGTTGTTGATTCCGTTGTTGTGGTTGTCGGTTCGGTTGTGGTGGTTGTTGATTCTGTTGTGGTGGTTGTCGGTTCGGTTGTGGTGGTTGTTGATTCTGTTGTGGTGGTATATGTCGGCTCGGTTGTGGTGATTGTTGATTCCGTTGTTGTGGTATATGTCGGCTCGGTTGTGGTGGTTGTCGGTTCCGTTGTTGTGGTATATGTCGGCTCGGTTGTGGTGGTTGTCGGTTCGGTTGTAGTTTCTGTTGTTATTTCTGTTACAGGCGGAATATCAGGCTGTTCATTTGTAATGGCAAACTGATAACCATATGTACCTGCATATTTCTGTGCGGTTGAATTTGCATAACCGTATATTGTACCATAGAATTCGTATGTGTCATGCTCCTCATTGCTTATGGTAGCACCGCTGTCGGCAATTGTGCAGTCTGGATTTTTTATGGTTATTGATTTAAGATTTTTACAGCATTCAAATGCACAGAAGCTTATCATTGTAACGCTTGACGGAATAACTATTTTTTCAAGGCTTTCACATTCGGAAAATGCAAGCATACCTATTGTCTGTAATTTTGAAGGTAAATTTATTTCTGTAAGTGCCTTGCATACGGCAAATGTATTATCGTTTATTGCAGTAAGATTATCCGGAAGTACGACCTTTTTCAGATTATAGCAGTCCGAAAAAGCATATTCACCTATATATGTAACATCTGAACCGAGTATAACAGAATCTATCACAGTATACCAGAATGCTCTGTCGCCTATTTCGGTAAGTCCCGATGGGAATTCAACATTCTGAATATTCTGATTATACAAAAATGCGTCCTTTCCTATAATTTTAACTGTATCAGGAATTTTATAACTGCTGTCTGTTTTAGCCATAGGATAAGCAACAAGTCTTGATTTATCCTTTGTGAAAAGAACACCGTCCTCACTGCAATAGTATCCGTTTCCATCTGCAACAGTTATTGATTTCATATTGATACACTGGGCTATTATCGAATCTCCGACTGATGAAACTCCTGCCGGAATATTGAGAGTTTCAAGCGAATTGCAGCTGATAAACGCTCTGTAGCCTATTGATGTAATCGTTTCCGGAATGGTTATTGAAGCAAGCGATGTACATTTTCCGAATGCTGCCTCACCGATAGATGTGACACTTGACGGAATATCTATTGAAGTTATATTTGAACAGCCATAAAATGCGGCTGTACCAATTGATGTTATGCCGTCCTGAATTACGATTGACTGTATATCCAGTTTCTGCCATGGAGTCACATAGGCGAGATAATTTTTCATATCGCCTGTGCCGCTTATGGTGAGCGTACCTGAATTATATGACCAGTTTGCATTATCACCGCACTGTCCTTCCTCAGCGGATACGCTTATAATATTTACACTGTTGTTTTCATATTTCGGTGAAACATAAACCGATGATAATACAAAAGCAAGAGCCGTTATTCCTGATAATATTTTTTTATACATATTTTTTCCTCCCTGATATTATGTTTTAAAATAACTTGAATTCGATGAGTTATGGTTTACTGGTATTTCAACAGGCGGCTTTCAGCCGCCCAAACTTTTTTGGAAAAAGTTTGACAAAAAACTTTTTTAAAGTATGATTGGGCAGGGGCTGCCGCCCCCGCACCCCCGTTTCGCTCATTCGAGCGACCAAAGGCTCTGCCTTTGGAATCCGC
>JBJEQS010000324.1:0-1676 GCA_051881875.1 Oscillospiraceae bacterium | reverse complement strand
TTCCATATTGCAGCCTTAACTGTCTCAACCTCACCACTCTTAGTCCAAAGCTCTATATCCTTGATTACAAGCCTATTCTCTCTTTTATCACGTTCATAATTATATTTTCCGGTATTAATTGCTTTCTCATAAATGATTTGTGCTACGAAATCATTTTCATCTATTGATAATTCAGCATTATAAATATTAAAATACGGATTCTCTTTAAGAATATTGTATACTTTCTCAATCCATATTAACGCTTCTGAAACGATCTTATTTGACAGCTCATAATTATCAGTAATATTCCAGTATTCCTTTACCTCATCACAATCAAGATGGCATATCAGGTTGTATAACGTTAATTCTTCAGTATTTTTTTTATTACCGGAATCAATATCATTTACGTATTGTGTTAATTTCTTACCAATATCACCCTCTACAAGCTTTTCAATATATTCGTTTTTACCTTTTTCTAAATAAAAAATGAGAAAATAACATGCCATCAGACAATCAACATCTGGATTCTCATGCATGTAAATTCTCACTGGTTCGTTAGGATTAAGTGAATTTATAGTTTCTTCTAACAGCTCTGTTTCATTAACAAGAACATCTACGGTACTAACATATTTACCTACGCTGTTGTGGTGATCAAAGACACCTTTAGAAATACCACTTCCGGTATCAATCCATATTTCATTGCTCTCATTTCCTTTTGAACTTTTTGTCGTTCCATGAGAGTCAAAATAGTATTCGTAGCTAAATCCCATAAGTCAATTCTCCTTAGAAATTGATATTAACTTATATTTTATTCTATATTACATACCTTTTTCAATGATAATCACCCCGTTAATACAGTTATTTTTCTCAGGCAATCTTTATCTTAGATATTCCACTCACTATCTTATCGCATATTCCGAAGGCTATTGTTTCTTCCGCATTCATGTAGTTGTCAAATGCTGTCGCCTTGTCTATTTCTTCAACTGTTTTTCCGGTATGCTTTGATAAGATCCCGTTGCATATTGTTCGGGTTTCCATTATCGACTCTGATATGTTTTTAATCGACGTTGCAGAACCTCCAAGTCCGCCTGATATCAGCGGCTCATGTATCATGACTTTTGAGTGAGGAAGTATTAACCTTCTTCCCTTCTGCCCGCCTGCAAGAAGTATTGCTGCCATTGATGCCGCTATTCCGGTGCATATCATGTTTATTGGCATCTTAACATCCTGGATTAGGTCATATATCATAAGTCCGGCGTTCACTTCGCCTCCCGGGCTGTTTATGAATATATTTATTGGGGCGTTTTCTTCCGACAAGTACATTAGCTCTGACAGTACCCGGTTTGCCATATCTGAATTAATCTCACCTAATATGAAAATGTTTCTGTTCATCAGGTGTCTTGTCGATAATGCTACTTCTCTTGTTCCGTATGAGCTCTCAACTTCAATACAAGGATTATTACCCATAATGTCTACCTCCTTTTATTGCTTTTACCTGTCAAGATTGTATTCCTTTCATACGGTGAATAACATATACCAGTGGTTTACTTTGGAATTTGACTTCTATTCCCTATATTAATTACAATTGCAAGTAATATAAGTTATTCTCAATCGAAGTTAATATTAAGGAAATTAAAATGGCTGAAATAATAAAAATAACTGATTTAAGTTGTCCTCAACTTGATGTGTATAATTTG
>JBJEQS010000323.1:0-7104 GCA_051881875.1 Oscillospiraceae bacterium | reverse complement strand
AAATACTTGGTTGGAGACGACCCGGGAAGATAAGGCGATGCCGGCTCTTTCTTTTCCCCCCTTGACCTTGCGTTGAGGGGCTTTTTCTTTATCAAATAAATTTAAAAATTATTTCTCTAAATTTTTAAATTTGCTTGAATATACTTTATAAAAATGTTATAATAAAAGATATACAATTCTTTGCGGAGGATAATTCTATGATAGATGTTTCAAAAGAAAAATACCTGCCTCTTTTGGGAATAGAGGCTGAAATTACTATTGACAGAAAAAAAGGTTGTCGTCAGCAGCGTTCAGGAAATTCATTCTGCATGGTTCAGTATGGAAACATGGGCGGATTTTCTTCTGATTTTGTTTATATATTG
Source organism: Oscillospiraceae bacterium (assembly GCA_051881875.1). Lineage (GTDB taxonomy): Bacteria > Bacillota > Clostridia > Oscillospirales > Ruminococcaceae > UBA5884. Next base: position 6,742 of record JBJEQS010000323.1, on the reverse strand, counting down.
AGTAATGTTGAATTACATGATACATTCACCGGAACTGTTATTGCAGTAGCAATCAATAAAAATACAGGGAAAATAAAACTTGTTACTGCTCCATCTGAATCAGAGTTCTATGAACCATACATTGCAAATGCTCTTGCATTTCAGGAAAAGATTACAGAAACTGATTACATATGCCTTTATGAAAAAACGTGCGGAGGAGTTATTTATAAGCTGAAGAATGGTGTTCCATATTTCCTTCTGATTGAAAATAAATCATCAGGACATATCGGTTTCCCTAAAGGTCATATTGAGCTTGGAGAAATGGAAAAACAGACAGCTGTAAGAGAAATTTTTGAGGAAACTTCTCTGAAGCTTTTTCTGAAACAGAATTTCCGTTCAGAATACAGATATACACCAGATGGTATTGTAAAGAAAAGATGTGTATATTTCCTGGCAGAATTTTCTGAAAATTCAGTTCCGGAGGTTAATGAAAAGGAAATTTCTGATTACTGGATTGTTCCTTACCATGATGCAGTAAGACTGCTGAATTACCCTCAGGACAAAATAATCATCATTCAGGCTTATGACAGACTAAGAAAGGAGCTGGCGGCCATTGACGAAAAAAGAACGTGCCTTGCTGGTGTGTGATACGCTTGATGAAATTTATCCCGATGCTGAATGTTCACTGACATATGATGAACCGTATCAGTTGCTTTTCGCAGTAAGGCTGTCAGCTCAGTGTACTGATGCAAGGGTTAATATAGTTACAAAGGAGCTTTTTAAGAAATATCCTGATTTGCAGTCATTTGCAGATGCCGATATTTCCGAGCTGGAGAATATTATAAGACCATGCGGCTTTTTCAGAGCAAAGGCTAAAAGCATTAAGGAAACAGCGGCGATGCTTATTGAGCGATTTAACAGTGAAGTTCCTTCGGATATGAATGATTTGCTGACTCTTTCGGGAGTAGGAAGAAAAACTGCAAACCTTATAAGAGGTGACGTTTTCGGACTTCCTGCGATAGTTGCGGATACTCACTGCATAAGGATTTCCGGAAGACTTGGCTTTACAGAAAGCAAAGACCCTGTCAAAGTTGAAATGGATTTGCTGCCCATTATACCGGCTGAACGCTCATCACGTTTCTGCCATCAGCTTGTACAGTTCGGCAGAGATGTATGCAATGCAAGAAAGCCTCTTTGCGAAAATTGTAAAATGAAATCGTTCTGTCCCTTTTATGTAAAGAATAATAAAAAATGATGTAATAATATGTCAAATTTTGAATGTGTTATTGACATATTTGCATAATCCTGTTATAATTAATTTGTTTATTATTGAATTTATACTTCTTAATTTTTATTAAGTGCGTTATAAAAATTTTATTAAGGTGGACTATTAAATGGGTTTTTTAGATGCTATATTCGGAAATTACAGTAAAAGGGAGCTTGCCCGCATTGAACCTATAAAGCAGCAGGTACTCGACCTTGAAACTGAATATTCCAATCTCTCCGAAACTGAACTTAAAGCAAAGACTCCGGAATTCAAAAAAAGACTTGCAGAAGGCGAAACTCTTGATGACATTCTTCCGGAAGCTCTTGCAACCTGTCGTGAAGCAGCATACAGAGTTCTTGGAAAAAAACCATTCCCTGTTCAGATTATAGGTGCTATCGTTCTTCATCAGGGACGTATCGCTGAAATGAAAACAGGTGAAGGTAAAACACTTGTTGCCTGTCTTGCATCATATCTCAATGCTCTCTCAGGAAAAGGTGTTCATGTCGTTACAGTAAACGATTATCTCGCAAAATATCAGTCCGAAGAAATGGGTAAGGTTTACCGTTATCTCGGACTTACTATCGGTGTTATTCTCCATGAGCTGAATAATGATGAAAGACGCAAGGCTTATAATGCCGATATTACATATGGTACAAACAATGAATTCGGTTTTGACTATCTCCGTGACAACATGGTAATCTATAAAAAGGACATGGTTCAGCGTGCTCCTAACTTTGCCATTGTCGATGAAGTTGACTCAATCCTCATTGATGAAGCAAGAACTCCTCTTATCATTTCAGGTCGTGGCGATAAGTCAACTGAACTCTATAAGATTGTTGATAAGTTTGCAAAGAAACTTACCTCCAAAACTGTTGTTGAAATGGACGATAAAAACAATCAGGAAGATATAATGGACGACTGCGACTATATCATTGATGAAAAGGCAAAGACTGCCACAATTACCCGTCAGGGTATCAAGAAGGCTGAAAAGGCATTCAATGTAATCAACCTTATGGACGCTGATAATATGACTCTCCTGCACCATATCAATCAGGCTCTTAAAGCTAACGGCATTATGAAGCGTGATATTGACTATGTTGTTGCAAAGAATGAAAAGGGTGAGGACGAGGTTATCATCGTTGATGAATTTACAGGTCGTCTTATGCATGGCAGACGCTTCAATGATGGTCTGCATCAGGCTATCGAGGCTAAGGAGGGCGTAAAGGTTGCACATGAATCAAAAACTCTTGCAACAATCACATTCCAGAATTACTTCCGTCTTTATGCAAAGCTTTCCGGTATGACAGGTACAGCCCTTACCGAAGAAGACGAATTCAGAGAAATCTATAAGCTTGATGTAATCGCCGTTCCGACAAACAAGCCTGTTCAGCGTATCGACCACCATGACCAGATTTACAGAACCGAAAAGGGCAAGTTTGAAGCAGTTATCGACCAGGTTGTTGAATGTAACAAGAAAGGTCAGCCTGTGCTCGTTGGTACTATATCAATCGAAAAGTCAGAACAACTCTCAAAAATGCTCAAGGCTCGTGGCATAAAGCATAATGTACTTAATGCAAAACAGCATGAGCGTGAAGCTGAAATTGTTGCTCAGGCAGGTAAGCTCGGAGCAGTTACAATCGCTACAAATATGGCAGGCCGTGGTACTGATATTATCCTCGGCGGTAATGCTGAATTTGCCGCAAAGGCTGAACTCCGCAAAAAAGGCTTTGATGAGCAGATGATAATTGATGCAACAGGCTTTGCTGAAACTGATAATCAGGAAATACTTGATGCAAGAAAAGTTTATAAGGAACTTTATGATAAATACGATAAGGAAGTAAAGGAAAAGGCAGTTGCCGTAAAGGAAGCAGGAGGTCTTTTCATAATCGGTACAGAACGCCATGAATCAAGACGTATCGACAATCAGCTCAGAGGTCGTTCAGGACGTCAGGGTGACGTTGGCGAAAGCCGTTTCTTCCTCTCGGTAGAAGATGACCTTATGCGTATATTTGCAGGTGACAGACTCGAAAACATGATGAGAACTCTCAATGTTGAGGAAAATATGCCGATTGAAAGCAAAATGCTTACAAAGATTATCGAATCCTCACAGAAAAAGGTTGAAGCCAGAAATTTCAGCATAAGAAAGAATGTCCTCAATTATGATGATGTAATGAGTACACAGCGTGCAACAATCTATGAACAGAGAGCAAAGGTTCTTGACGGTGAAGACCTCCATGAATCAATTCTCAAGATGATTAGTGATGTTATCGAACGCAATGTAAATACATATCTTGTTGATGATGAAAACAAGGAAGACTGGAATCTCAGCGGACTTCGTGAAAATATGCTTTCATGGGCTACCACAGAGGACGATTTCAAGGAATACTATAAGGATAAGCTTCCGGAAGAACCTAAGAATGAAGAAGCTGCTGACGGCGATGAAGAACCTGCAGAAGCTATCGTTCCAAAGGAAAGCATATATGATGAAGAAAAGCTTGAAAATGTATCCAAGAATGACATCATTGAAATGCTTAAAAAGCGTGTGCTTACAGCATATGAAGAAAAGGAAAAGAAAGTCGGAAAAGATGTACTTCGTGAACTCGAAAGAGTTATACTCCTCAAGGTTGTTGACAGTAAGTGGACAAATCATATTGATGATATGGACGAACTCAAAAAGGGTATCGGACTTCGTGCATATGGTCAGAGAAACCCTGTTGTTGAATACAGATATGAGGGCTTTGATATGTTCGATGAGATGATAGCAAGTATTCAGGAAACTACAGTTCGTATGCTCTGTACAGTACAGGTTGCAAACAACAATGCCCCGAAGCGTGAACAGCTGCTTAAACCTGAACTTACAAGTCCTCAGCGTCGCAGAATACCTGCCGCAAATGAAGAAGCAGCACCTGTGAATGTTACACTTACTAAGAATGTTAATACAGAAGAAGTAAAATCAGCTGCAAAGACAGATGTTTACAGAAATAAAAAGGAACTTACAGACAATGATATGTGTCCATGCGGAAGCGGAAGAAAATATGGAAGATGCTGTAAGAATAAAGAGGCAAAGGGTTAATAACCTGATGCATATAAAAAAATCAAAGGGGATTCCTTGAAAAAGGAGTTCCCTTTTTTTGCGGCAAGTTGCCGCCTCCGGTTTTGAGTATCAACCTTATCAAACGTGAGTTCGACAGAAAATTTTTAAATTGAAAAACAAGGGAATTTTCTTATATTTTGTAGGGCGACCAGTGGTCGCCCTACAAAATAAACTATCGAATTTGTGTATAATTAATGTTAAATCTATCGGATTTCAAATATTGTTGTATAGATTGCTGTGCATGAATTATATCAATAAAATATGGAAAATTAAGTTATGTAATATATGCAATATTTCACTTGACAATTCTTAAATTTTATGGTATAGTATTATTCTAAAGTACAATTGTCCTTGTGTGACGGACTATTTGTTTTCCATACAGAGAGGATATTTACTATGAACAATGACAGTTCAAAACTTATCGTTGTAAGTGAGTCTGTTCTGCCGGAGGTTATTACCAAGGTTCTGGAGGTAAAGAAACTGCTTGCCAACCGTGAGGAGAAAAGCTCAGCGGCTGCCTGCAAGCGTATCGGCATATCAAGAAGTGCTTACTATAAATATAAGGATTGTGTATTCTGCTATGAGGAAAAGCTTACACAGAAAATTATCAATATATATGCCGTTCTGAAAGATGAACCGGGAGTGCTTTCAAGTGTTTTGCAGGTGCTGAATTCTATTGGTGCGAATATACTTACGCTCAATCAGAGTATACCTATTGACGGAGTTGCAGGGATTACTCTCGCTCTCAGAATGAATGGCGATATAAGTGGAATAAACAGTATAAAATCCATTATTTCCGATGTAAATGGAGTTGTGGAAGTAAAGATTATTTCAGGAGAATAATCTGTTTGATATAATATTTTTCGGATTTCCGATTAAAACAAGTTTGAAGGAGTTTTTTATAATGACTAATTTTGCAGTTATGGGTTATGGTGTAGTAGGTTCAGGCGTTGTAGAGCTTTTTTATAAGAATAAGGCTATGATTGAAAAGCGTGCAGGAACTGAAATGGAATTGAAATATATTCTTGATATAAAGGATTTCAGCGACAGTCCTTATGCTGATAAATTTACAAAGAATATTGATGATATTTTAAACGATGACAGCATAACAGCAGTTGCAGAATGTATGGGCGGAGTAAATCCGGCATATAAGTTTGTAAAGGCTTGTCTTGAAAAGGGCAAGAGCGTATCAACATCAAACAAGGAACTCGTTGCGGAAAAAGGTGATGAACTTCTTGCAGTTGCCAAGGCTAATAACTGCAATTTCTTCTTTGAAGCAAGCGTAGGCGGTGCAATTCCGATTATCAGACCGCTTCATAAGTGTCTTGCAGGTAATGATATAACAGAAATAGCAGGTATCCTTAATGGTACAACAAACTTTATTCTTGGCAAGATGATAAATGAGCAGATGGATTTCAAAAAGGCTCTCGCAATGGCTCAGGAGCTTGGATATGCTGAAAAAGACCCGACAGCAGACGTTGAGGGACATGATGCCTGCCGTAAGATATGCATACTCTCATCACTTGTATACGGCAAGCACGTTTATCCTAAGAGTGTATATACAAAGGGTATCAGCGGCATTTCAATAGATGATGTTGAATGTGCAGAAAAATTCGGATATGTAATCAAGCTTATCGCAAAGGTTACAAAGCTTGAAAATGGTAAGATACTTCCTACAGTAATGCCAATGCTCGTAAGCAAGGAATGTATAATCTCAAATGTAGACGGAGTATTCAATGCAGTTCTTGTATCTGGAAACGGAATTGATAAGGTTATGTTCTATGGCAGAGGTGCTGGAAAGCTTCCGACAGCAAGTGCAGTTGTAGGTGATTTGATTGATTCAGTTAAGCATGAAAGAACAATCCTTTCACAGTCATGGGAGTCGTCAGATAATGATGAATTTATCGAAAGCTATATGAATATGCCGGCAAAGATGTATTTCAGAATAAGCGGCAGCAAGGCTGAAGGCATTGAAAAGGAAAATTCATATGTAAACGATAATAAGGAACTTGTATTCATAACATCTGAAATGACAATAGAGGATGCAGAAGTAATCAAGGAAAAAATTGAAGCAGACGGCGGAAAGGTAATGGCACTTATACCAATACTTAATGCATAAATATAACGTGAGTTCGACAACCCAAAATAAAAGTTTTAGTCAATATTTTTCTTTGCAGGAGTCAATAATATGCAACTTACCTGACAAATAACCATATATCAGTATAAAAATGGTCGGGTAGGTAAAAAGTGAATCAATCGAGATAAGTAACGAAAGAAAAAGTTTTTGCCCAGCTGTTACTTAATGCATAAATATAACATGAGTTCGACAACCCAAAATAAAAGTTTTAGTCAAGCTTTTTCAAAAGCTTGCGGTTTCCAAAGGCAGAGCCTTTGGTCGCTCG
>JBJEQS010000322.1:17998-29483 GCA_051881875.1 Oscillospiraceae bacterium | reverse complement strand
CAATTTTGCATTTTGGGTAGAAAATGTGTCAAGGGATATTGACAATATCAGTTTGAGCTTTGTAAGATGGTATGCGGAAAATATTTGAAGGAGTTGATTTTGGAGAAAATGAAACTTCCATAAAAGCTATGACGATAGTTTCAAGACAAATTGTGCTTGTTAAGTATAACATTAATCTTCCGAAAATCCTTCTTAACTTTATTCTTGCACATGAGCTTGGACATATTATGCTTCACAGGAATTATCAGGAGAACTTCTGTGATAATGTATTATTCAATGATACTGCAATTATGGAAACAGAGGCAAATATGTTTGCAGCTGAACTGTTGCTTGGTGACAGTGAGAAACTGTATGAGGAAATGAAGGAATCAGATATTACTATGTTTCAGCTTGCTGCAAAGTATAATGTGCCATATGAACTTTTTGCATATAAGCTGATGATAATGGAAGATGAGGGATATGATGTTCCAAAACTGCCGTATGTGCCGGATTCATGTTTCCTTTCGGGAAATTTAGGACTGGAGAATTGTTACTCTTATTGCGGGGAGTGATTAATCTGAAATCATATATATGTATAGATCTGAAAAGCTTCTATGCATCGGTTGAATGTATTGAACGTGGACTTGACCCGATGAATACAAATCTTGTTGTTGCAGATGAAAGCAGAACGGAAAAGACAATATGCCTTGCAGTTACACCGTCATTAAAGGCATACGGAATATCAGGCAGGGCAAGATTATTTGAAGTTATTCAAAAGGTTGATGAAATAAACAGGGAACGGCTGAAAAAAGATATATATCACGAGTTTACAGACAGTTCATGTTTTGCATCGGTACTGAACAGCAGTAATGCTTACAAGGTGGATTTTATTATTGCACCGCCTCGTATGGCACATTATATGGAGATAAGTGCGAAAATCGTAGAGATATATCTTAAATATGTTTCTGCTGAGGATATACACGTTTATTCAATAGATGAGGTTTTTATTGATGCAACAGCATATCTGAAAACTTATAACTGCACAGCACATGAACTTGCAATGAAAATGATTCGTGATGTACTGAAAACAACAGGAATTACAGCAACAGCAGGAATCGGAACAAATTTATATCTTGCCAAAGTTGCAATGGATATTGTTGCGAAAAAAATTCCGGCAGATGAAAACGGAGTGCGAATTGCTGAACTTGATGAGATGTCATACAGAGAAAAACTGTGGAATCATACACCGATAACTGATTTCTGGAGAGTGGGAAATGGAATTGCCAACCGACTTAAAAATATGTATATTTACAGTATGGGACAGCTTGCAAGAGCATCTCTTTATCGTGAAGATGAATTATACAAAGAATTCGGAATTAATGCAGAACTCCTGATAGATCATGCGTGGGGCTGGGAACCTTGTACTATAGCGGACATAAAGGCATACAAACCGGAAAACCACAGTAAAAGCATTGGACAGGTGCTTTCATGTCCGTATGATTATATGAAAGCGAAAATAATTGTTCAGGAAATGACAGACCAGCTATCTCTTGATTTGGTGAGATGCGGATTTGTTGCCGACCAGCTTGAACTTACAGTAGGATACGATACAACAGGTATTCCTAAAGATTATAACGGGAAAATCAAAATTAACAGATACGGAAAGAAAGAGCCGAAATCTGCACATGGGACTAAAAATCTTGGAAAATATACAGCGTCAACAAGAATTTTTGTGGAAAATATGCTGGAACTTTACAAAGAAATTGTGGACAGTAATTTGCTTGTAAGGCGAGTGTATGTAGTTGCAAATCATTTGATATCTGAAAAAGATGTACCGGAAGAAATTTCTGTACAGTACAGCCTTTTTGATGATGTAGAAGAAATTGAGAAAAAGCAGAAAGAGGAAAAAGAAAAATTAAATCGTGAGAAGAAAATACAGGAAGCAATGATTGATATAAAGGGCAGATTCGGCAAAAATGCGATATTAAAAGGTATGAATTTTCAGGAAGGTGCAACGGCACGGGAGAGAAATTCGCAGGTGGGAGGTCATAAGGCATGATTGAAGATTTTTCAGATATAATAAATCTGCCTCATTTTGTATCGTCTAAAAGACCACAAATGTCAATGACAAATCGTGCGGCACAGTTTTCATCCTTTGCGGCATTATCGGGATATGAAGACGAAGTCGATGAAGTGGCGAGGTTTACGGATTCTTTTGAGGATATGACAGAAGATGAACTGAATAATTTGAATGAGGCAGTTCAGAAACTTATAGAGAGGACGTCGGAACGTCCACTTGTGACAGTGACATATTTTAAGACTGATGAACGGAAAGATGGGGGAGAGTATGTGAATTATACGGGACATTTTCGATTTTTTGATGAAGGTGAGAGAAAGTTGAAATTCGTGGGCGGAACGATGATTGATGTTGATTATATATGCAGGATTGAGTTTGTGGAAGAACAGGTGGAATAGAAATGTCAGACAGAATTGCAGACCGTGAAACATATCGTAAAATCAAGAAAATGTCTCGTGAGGAGTTGGAGAATTTCTTGCTGAAATACGCTGATAAACTTCTGAAAAATAATGGTGCCGAGGAACTTGACCTCTCTAATATGCGTGAGGATATAGGCAAGGTAAAAGGCATCGGCGAGAAACGTCTTGATGAGATTATGAAGATAATCGAGGGATATTTGAAGTGATATATTTTCATCACAATACTTGAAATATAGTCCGTGGTATGGTATAATATCAGTAGTATAGAAAAGGAGCGTGAGATGTATGGGAAAATATGTGAATCCCGGAAACAGTGCGTTTGCTATAGTAACCGGTGATGAAACTTATGTAGACAAATCCGGCTTAATTGAATTCACGAACAGTCGAATCGGAAAAATGCGTCCACTTATCTGTTTCAGCAGACCAAGGCGTTTTGGAAAATCAATTGCAGCACATATGTTGACTGCATATTACAGCAAGGGCTGTGATTCAAGAGAAATTTTTTCAGGATTAAAAATTGCTGAATCTCCGACATTTGAAAGAGAGCTTAACAAGAATACGGTTATTTATCTTGATATTCAATGGATTAAAGGTATCGCAGAGGAACAGGGAAGAAATGAACAGATTGTTCCTTTTATGCAGACACAGGTCATTAAAGAATTAATTGAAATTTATCCTGATACTATAGATGAAGGTGAATCTTCTTTAGCAAACGCATTGTTCAGCATTTTCAATGCAACAGGCGAACGTTTTATTGTAATCATAGATGAATGGGATTGTCTGTTCCGTGAGGCAAAAGATAATCAGAGATTACAAGATGAATATGTTAAATTTTTAAGAACAATGTTTAAAGGTGTGGCTGCTGATGCTTTCATAAAACTTGCATATATCACAGGAATTTTGCCAATCAAAAAGTACGGTACTCAGTCAGCACTTAACAATTTCAGAGAATATACAATGATTAATCCGAACAAACTTGCTGAGTATATAGGTTTTACAGAGTCAGAAGTCAAAGAATTATGCGATAAATATGACCTCGACTTTGAAGAATGCAAGCGTTGGTATGACGGATATTCTTTCAACTCTTTGAAATCTGTTTATAGTCCTAATTCTGTGATGAATGCCATTGATAATGGTGAATTTGAAAGCTACTGGACAAAAACAGAAACATTCGAGACATTACGCTTTTATATAGACACAAATTTTGATGAAGTCAGGACTGCGATTTTAGCCATGCTTTCGGGAGAAATAATTAATATTGATCCTGAGACATTTCAGAATGACATGGTAAACATTCATTCTCGTGACCAGGTATTGACACTCTTTGTTCATCTTGGATATCTTGCATATAACGGTAATGAAAGTGCTGCGTATATTCCAAATGAAGAAGTTCGCAAAGAATTTATCAGAGCAACTAAAAACAGCTCCCGTGAGGAACTTTCAAGAGTTATAAAGAATTCAGACGACCTTCTTAAAGCAACGCTCAGAATGGACGGAGAAGAAGTTGCAGAGCGTATCGAAATGGCTCATCAGTATTATGCAAATACCAAATTTTACAACAATGAACAGGCTCTCCGCATGGTGATTATGCTTGCATATGTGAGCAGAGTAGATGATTACTGCGATTTTCAGGAATTGCCTGGTGGAAAGGGATATGCTGATATACTGTTCTTCCCGAAGAAAAATTCACGCAAGCCAGCTCTTCTGATTGAACTGAAATGGAATCATTCAAGTGGCGGTGCAATTGCACAAATCAAAGAAAAAGGCTATTGTGACTCAATTAAGAACTATGGTGGTGATATTCTTCTTGTAGGCATAAACTACGATGAAAAGGAAAAGAAGCATACCTGTGATATTGAGAAGTTTGAATATTCAAATAATTGATGTAAGATTTATCCGCTGATAGAGAAATCTGTCGGCGGTTTTTTATAATCTTGGGATTATACTAACCTCTATATCAAATCGAACATAGGGGAATTTTTTATAACTAAGTTTTTTGCTGTTGTTTTGAAATTTGTTATCATTCCTAAAAGATGACGATACCGACTAGGCATCAATACATTTAAATTGCAGCATATCACGGCTCAAAGTGTACCATTGATATTTGGAACAAAATATGGCATAATTATTATATGATAAAGGAAAAACTCGTGCTTTTGAATGAAAAATGCACGAGTTTTAGTATATAATTAACAATAAAATTATATGAGCAAAAAAGAATGTTTTTTGATTAATAATTTCATTTACTATTTTATGTCTGCATGGTATCATAAATATAAAGAGTTCGGGAAAACAAAATCTGTTCATATTAGAACAAATTCCGATAAGGAGGACATAATTATGATAAAATGCAAATTAATAAAACGTACAGTGTCTGCACTTTTAACATTGGTAATCGGTGTCGGAGTTTTTACAGCTTCGCCGTATGAAAATGTAGTAATTGCCGAAGCTGCATCAAATACGACAATTTATAATGACACGTTTTGGAAAGATACATCCGGAAATAATATCTATTCGCAAGGCGGAGGAGTTTTCAAATTTGGCGATACATATTATTGGTATGGAGTTCACTATAACGGTGCCGATACATATGCAGCAAATCCTACAAAGAAAGTAGATGATACTTCTTTTAAGTCAATCACCTGTTATTCGTCAAAAGACCTTGTGAATTGGAAATTTGAAAATGACGTTCTTACAGCAAATACAAAAAATTTTGGCTGGACATACTGGGTAGGACGTATGGGAGTTGCTTATTGTCCCAACTCGAAAAAATATGTGCTTGTGACACAGTATAATGACAGCATTCTTTTCGCTTCATGTGATACTCCTACAGGAAATTTCAAAGTTGAAAACGTACAGGATCAGATTACAAATGTTGTGAAACAGGGTACAGGCGACCAGACTGTGTTTGTGGACGACGATGGTCAGGCGTATATTGTATGCTCAAATAAGGGCGGACGTGGACATCAGTACATTTCAAAGCTCAGGGAATCAGATTTTCTTTATGCAGAGCCTGCTGTTGAAGTCGCAAAGGGAAGTGGGCGTGAAGGAAACTGTCTTTTTAAATATAAAGGAAAATATTATTTTTGTGCGTCAGACCTTCACGGCTGGAATGCATCTCACAGTTATTATATGGTTGCTGATAATATTTATGGTCCATATACAAGCTGGAAGGTTATGGAAGGAACAGATGAGGACTTCTCGCACGTTACCCAGACTGGGTTTTTCTATACTGTAAAAGGTACAAAGCAGGAAACGGTTCTGTTTTGCGGTGACCGCTGGAGCGATTTTGCCGGAAATGGTATCGGTTATAATCAGTGGGTTCCGCTGACAGTCAACGGCAATGATGTAAAGTTTAACTCGCTCAGCGAATGGAGTCTGGATGCTCAGACAGGCGAATGGCAGGTTGGAGCAGGTAATAACTATATTCTCAATCCAACATTTGAGGCAGACAGAGTTTCACAGACAACTCTTGCCGGATGGAAGGCTTCCGGTACAGGAAACAGTAATAAAAAAGGTGGACGTACAGGCAACTGGTGTGCACAGCAGTGGAGCGACAGTGCTTATAAAGCGACTCTTACACAGGACGTAACACTTCCAAACGGAAATTATACGCTGAAAACATGGGTAAAAAGTACCGGCGGACAGAATTCAGCATTAATTTATGTAAGAGGAGCAGGAGATGACAAAATTGTAAATGTCAACAAAAAAATGAGTGACTGGACGGAAGTAACAATCGATAATATTAACGTTACAAACGGAACTGTTCAGGTAGGTATTTATTCCGATGCAAATGCAGGAAATTGGCTTATGGCAGACGATTTTACATTGATAGGCAACGGTGTTGTTACTCCTCCTGTTATAGAACCTGAGCCGATAACTGATGGTAAATTAATCAAATTGCTTACAGTAAATGACAGTGAGAATTATTCTGATTGGTCAATACAGCCTGAGCTGAATAATAATACAGAAGTTTTCGGTGACAGAGCGTTTAAATTTACTTCTGTTCCGGAAAAACTGATAGGAGCAGAATGGATAAGAACTGCTTGTGACTCCAAAAAATTCAGGAGCGATGAAGCATCATATATTGCAGGAGAAGACATTACCGCTTTTGTCGGACTTGATACGAGAGTTGTTCCTGTTCCGTTATGGCTGAGTGATTGGACAAAAACAAATATGACGCTTACAGACGATGGTAATCCTGTCGTTACATATCAGGTATATATGAAAGATTATAAATCCGGTGATAAAGTAACACTTGGCGAGGTAAATATGGCAAATGCCGTCAACTACGTTGCAATGGCAAAAGAATATGATGCAGATGCTTTTAAAGAACCAGTTGAATTTATGCGTGGAGATATAAATGATGATAAAACAGTTGATTGTTTTGATGCGATATTGATAAAACACATCATTCTTAATATTCAAAGCTGTCAGCTTGCCGGCGAACGTGAAAAACTTGCAGCTGATATGGATAACGATGGTGAAATTACAATTAAGGATTTTGTTATATTGAAAAAATTTCTTTTTGAAATTGAATAACGTGAGTCGATGATTACTTTTTTAGCGGCGACCATTGGTCGCCACCAAAAATAAGAAAATTCCCTTATTTTTAATCCTAAAATTTTTCTGTTGAACTCACGTTATATAATTGTTAAGTTGATTTATTTTTAAATTCTCTTGAAAATACAATTATGATATGATATTATAATAATAAAAATGTCGGAAAATTTTTAATTGACTAATATGTATTATAAAAAATTATTAATGGAGGTCTGCATATATGTTAAAGAAAAAAATACTCTCTGTTTTTATAGCAGGAGCTTTTATGCTTTCAGGGAACTGCATTTATCTGCCAAAAGCAAGTGCGGAAATAGTATCAAGAGTATCTGTTCATGACCCGTCAATAATAAAAGACCCTGTTTCAAATCAGTATTATTTATTCGGTTCTCATATTGACGCTGCAAAAAGTTCTGATTTACAGAACTGGAGAACTTTCACCAATGGTTATACAACTCCGAATAATGTTGAATTCGGTAACTTGTCTGCAAATCTGAAAAAGGCTTTTGACTGGAGCGGTGAAAATCTTGAGGATTGTAAAGGAGGATTTGCAGTATGGGCTCCTGATGTTATCTGGAATCCTGAATACATCAACACAGACGGCTCAAAAGGTGCTTATGTGATGTATTTCTGTACATCATCTACATATATCCGTTCAGTAATATGCTATGCAGTATCTAAAAATATAGAAGGTCCTTATCAGTTTGTTGATACTCTTATCTATTCAGGATTTACTGCAAATGACCAGTATGTTTCAAGCGATACTAAAAACGTCAACAAGAAATATACTTCTACAAATATCGATGAGCTGATAGCTTCCGGAGAAGTAACTTACAATGCGGAATGGTTCAGCGGAAATAATTACAACAACAACGCTTTTCCAAATGCGATTGACCCGACAATTTATTATGATACTGATGGAAAAATGTATATGGTTTACGGTTCATGGTCGGGAGGTATTTTTACACTTGAAATAGACCCGAAAACAGGAAAATGTATTCATCCAAAAACGGGAAAAACTTCAGACGGAAGAATAGTTGACAGCTATTTCGGAACAAAACTCATAGGCGGTTATCACAAATCGGGAGAAGGTCCTTTTATTGAGTATAATGAAGATACAGGATATTATTATCTTTGGGTAACATTCGGAGGTCTGTTCTCTGATGGCGGTTACAATATGCGTGTATATCGTTCAAAAAATCCGCTTGGTCCTTTTGAAGACCCTGCCGGAAATAATGGTATTATGAATGCAAATTCCAATCTTGACAGCTGTGGTCTTAAAGTTATGGGCAACTATAAATTCAGTACAAATGATACAGCTTATATGGCTTGCGGTCATAACTCTGTTCTTAAAGATGATGACGGAAACTGGTATCTTTTCTATCATGCAAGATTTGATGACGGAACGGAATTTCATCAGGTAAGAGTTCATTCAATGCAGTTTAATGAACAGGGCTGGCCTGTTACAGCACCTAATGAATATCAGGGTGATATCATTGATAAATACGGTTATGAAGAATCCGATATAGCAGGCACTTATGAATTTATAAATCATGGCAATGATACGGGCAGTAAAATATACAATTCCTCTGAAATCACTCTTACAGCTGACGGAAAAATATCGGGAGCTGTTTCGGGTACATGGTATGAAAATTCAGGTTCAAATGACGCTGTGATTACAATAGGTAATCAGAAATATTACGGAAAATTCCTTGCCGCAAAGGACGAAAAAGGTAAAAAGGTAATTTCATTTACAGCGGTTGGAAGCAACAACCAGACTATATGGGGAAATAAAACCTCTGCATATACAGGTACTCCGAGAAAAAACGGATATGAAACAGCAAGTTTTACAGACGGCTCTGTTTATACAATAAAAAATGTCAACAGTAATCTGTATATGGAAGTGGCAGAAAATATTGCTGAAAACAACGCTAATGTTCAGCAGTGGGATTTAAACGGCGGAGATACCGAAAATACAAATACTCCGGATAAATGGAATACATGGCGTTTGTTTGATGCAGGTGAGGGATATTACTATATTATATCTCAGGTTGATGATGATACAGCCTATGCACTTGATGTTGCAGGGAAAAAAGCTGATAATGGTACAAATATCGGAATACATGAATATAACGGCGGTGACAATCAGAAATTTAAATTTGCAAAAAACAGTGACGGCTCATATACAATTCTTACAAAGGTTTCAAACGGAAAATCCGCTGTTGAAATTGAAAGCGGAAGTTCTGAGTTTGGTGCAAATGTTCAGGAATGGGAAGTCAATGGTGCAGACTGTCAGAACTGGATTCTGGAAGATGCCCATAATTTCGGAGCAGAAATGGATACAAAGCTGATATATACATTTTCAAATGCAAACAGCGGTCTTGTAATGGATATTGAAAATGGAAATATGGCAGACGGTGCAAATGTTCAGCAGTGGGAAGCGAATGAATTTGATTGTCAGAAATGGAAGCTTGTTCCGTATGAAGATGACAACTATTATTTCATAAAATCCTGTATGAATGAAAATTATGGGCTTTGCATAGAAAATAACAGCAATTTAAGCATAAAAACCTTTGATGACAAAGACAATTCAATGCTTTTTAAATTTGCAAAAAATGTTGATGGCACATATTCTCTTATGACATATTCATCAGAGGATAATAAGGTGCTGGAAGTTATAAATGCAGGTAAAGACATGGGCGACAATATTCAGCAGTGGGATATGAACGGACATCTGTGTCAGAAATGGAACATTTCAACAATTGAGATATCAACTGTTGAAGGAGATGTAAACGCAGATGGAAACTTCAATATTCTTGATGTTGTTCTTCTTAAACAGTGGTTACTTGCCGTTCCTGATGCTGAACTTATTGACAGTGAGTCTGCCGATTTATGTAAGGACGGAAAACTTAATATATCTGACCTTTGTATGATAAAGCATAAGCTGATAAATAAATGATAATAAGTATAAAATTTATACCAAGCAAATAGACCGTCTGTGCCTTGTCGTCATATTCGTGAATACAGATGAAAGCTTTTTTGTTGTTATGCCCTACTGCAATTTATCCAAAGATACCATTAAAAGCATTACCGTAAGAGATTAGATTTTATCTATATGATGATTTGGAATTAGTATAATTATAAATGAAAATATTATAACATGAAAAAGACGAGCTGAAATGCTCGTCTTTTATTTATTTTTATTAATTTTTCTGTAAGCCTGCGGAGTTATGCCGACTTTTCTGCGGAACAGCATAGTAAAATGCGGAATACTGGAATATCCGCAGGCATCCACAATAGCAGGTATTTTTAAATCAGTGTTTTTAAGCAATTCACATCCTTTTTGAATCCGGCTGTCGATAACGTCCTGCATCATTGTTGAACCAAATGCTTCTTTGTACAAGTGCAGAAAACGTGAGTGACTCATATCAAGTTCCTTGGAAAGAGTATCCACGCACCATTCCTGTTCCGGCCAGCGAAAAATGGATTCTCTTATCCATAAAAGTTTTGCCATATGCTTTGTTTCTGTCAAAACAGTATCATAATACCGAAATTTTTCCTGCTCATGCAGTTTATAAAGCATCATTCTGAAATATAATGTAACAATTTCAGTTTTATTTTGATGTGCAGAGTAAAATTCAAAACACATATTCTTTATTATTGCAGAAGCAGCAGTAATATTTTCGGTATATATCGGTTGGTTGAGAGAAATGGGAAGTTCTTTAAAAAGACGTTTTTCTTCTTCATCAGGATAAAAATGAAGCCAGTCATCAATATAATCTTCTCCGTCAGCAGAGTAATGCTGTGGAGTGTCAAGAGAATAAATTATATAGGAATTCGCTTTTACATGAATTTCTTTTCCATCAATATAGAAAACCGCAGGGCTTTTTATAAGCAGAAGAAGCCAGTCCATAGAACCGTTTGGACGATGATTTATAAAATTTTTGTTATGTATATGATGGTATCCTACCGCATTGCATTTCATATCCTCACCTCATTAAAATTGTATCACAGGTTTATATAAAAATCAAGTAAAATGTTGTAAAAATGCTGAAAAATCAGCATTTTTCAGAATTGACAGTTTATTAGTACTGTTGTACAATTATTTTAATATGAGTTCGACAGAAAATTTTTAATCTGAAAAACAAGGGAATTTTCTTATCTTTTGTAGGGGCGACCAATGGTCGCCCGCCCGAAATTCTCATAAAACCGCAACGGGCGACCAGTGGTCGCCCATACAGAATAAACCATCGAACTCACGTCAAGTAACAATTGCTCAATCGGATACTTGAAAAAAATTTTTTACCTTATATATAGCATAATAAGTCATTGCTTACTTTTGCTGAAAATAACCATTGGATTTACGTTGCAAATGGAATTAAAAAAGGAGCTTATAGTATGAATGCTGTTGGCAGAATAGGTTTAATTGTGCCTGAAATAAACAGTTTGC
>JBJEQS010000322.1:5148-17898 GCA_051881875.1 Oscillospiraceae bacterium | reverse complement strand
AGTATGAATGCTGTTGGCAGAATAGGTTTAATTGTGCCTGAAATAAACAGTTTGCTTGATCATGAATTTGTAAACGGAGTGTATGAGCAGGCAAAATTACTGGGTTATGATGTGATTGTATATACTGGGATTTTTAATTCAATCAGAGAATTGCGTTTCGATTCTTATATTGCAGGTCTGGAAAATATTTATACGTTGGTATGTACGCAGAAGCTTGATGGGATTATTTATTCGGCAGAACGTTTTCATGCAGATGAAGTTATAGAAAAAATATTTGAATATCTTGGACAAACTGATACGCCTTGTCTTATTCTTGGCAGGGAGCATGAAAAATTCCCCTCTTTTGAGGCAGAGGAGTTTTCTGCTATGTACGATATTACCAGTCATTTAATTAAGAAACATAATTGCCATAAATTATACTGTATAACAGGCATACCGGAACATAAATCTTCTGTTGAAAGACTTCGTGGATTTACAGAGGCCTGTATTGATTCGGGTATAGAAATTAATGAAAAGGATATTTTATATGGATATTTCTGGAAGGGCGTGTCTGAGCAGATAGGAAGGGATATTGCTGAAAACAGATTGGAGCGTCCCGATGCAGTTGTATGTGCAAACGATGTCATGGCGATTTCGCTGATAAACTCTTTGACAGAAAACGGCATAAGAGTTCCCGAAGATATTGCTGTGACAGGTTTTGACGGCAGCTGGGATTCCATTGTTTGCAGTCCGTCACTTACTACTGTTCAAGGTCGTGATAAGAAATTTGGAGCTGATTGTGTTTGCAAGCTTTATGAAATGATAACTGGACATACTTGTACAAATATTGGATTCAGGCAGACGATTCGTTATGGGAAAAGCTGCGGCTGTTCTGTGACAGATAATGATGAGATTTATTTAGAAGAATATGTTGTGAATATGATGCAGAAAAATATTGATAAACATACATTTATTGCAACTGACATTATCCATCGTATTTCGAATTCTGCATCATTAAGTGAGCTTTCCCAGAAGATAGATGAAGTTGGTCATATTTTTGGCGGAGTTGACTGGATAGATATCTGTCTTTGCGAGGATTGGCAGGCTGATTTGAATAATCCTGATAATTTTCGTCAGTATGGATATTCTGACAATATGTATCTTTTGCTTTCAAAGAGATACGGAGATAATGAGAAATCTCAGTATCTTTATCCGACAAAGGATATTCTTCCAGCCCTTAACAAACCTCATGAGCCGCATTTTATAGTTATAACTTCGCTTCAATGCAACGGACAGATTTTCGGGTATGTGGCAATGGCTTATAAAGACAGCCGCAGTATTAACATTGAAGAATCTTATGTATTATGGTGCGATGCTATATCAAACGGATTGAAAATGCTTCAGAAACGGCTGTATATAGATAACTTTAACAGACAGCTTGAAAAACTGGATACAGCTGACCCTGTGACAGGAATGCTGAATAAATGTGGATTTTTAGTTCATTTTTCTGAAATTGTAAACCGATATATTGTGAATGAAAAGCACTCTGTTTTAGTGCTTATTACTTATTATCCCTATGAAATAGGTGCAATCGACCTGTCTTCTGTGATTGGAGATATTATTATGAATCATTGCTATAATTATCTTTGCGCAAAGATTCAAGAACGAATTTTTGCCATCGTTTTGCCGATTGAAAATAATGAGAATGAAACCAAATCGGCAGAGGATATTATTGCATTAATTGAAACAAGTTTGTGTGAAAGATTTGCAACGAAACAAATCCCTGAATTTGTCATAAATATTTCCCAAATAGCATCATCAGAAGTTTCAGCTGCGGAAAATATATTGGATAAAGGGGTTACAAAGCTTCTTGATAAGGTAAAAGCACTTGAAAGTAATTTTATGGATTATAAAGAACAGATATATCGTCTGAGAAGAAATATTATTTCAAATTCACAGTTGGAATGGGATATTCAGCAATTGGCTGATAAGATGTGTATAAGCCGGAGTCATCTTCAAAGGCTTTATAAACAATTATTTTCCATCAGCATAAAAGAAGATATAATTTCCGCAAGAATCAAGCGTGCTATGCAGTTTTTATCTCATACAGATATGAGAATACAGGAGATTGCTATACAGTGCGGATATAATAATGAAAATCATTTCATAAGACAGTTTAAGGAAAAAACAGGTATAACAGCTTCTTATTACCGAAAGCAGAACAGATAATCATTTGCATAATTACATAATATTTTTGATAAATTACGTCATTGTTATTAATGGAATTTTGAATTAAAATATAACTATGGAAAAAACGATAATTTCTTCAGAAAGGATGATAGTTATATGAAATTCAAAAAAATTCAAGCTGTAGTAACGGCAGTGCTGATGACCTTGAATATGATGCCGGCATTATTTTCAGAATTACCCGTTTGTGCAAATGGTACAGGCAATATAATAACTGAACATCTCGACAGAGGTATATGTGCAATAAATACGGGTAGTGGAATGCTTGTAAGCTGGAGGTTCAATGCTGACGATTCGGATAATGCTGTTTTCCGATTGTATCGGGATGATACACTGATTTACACAAGTGATGGAACAAAGGCGACTTCATATCTTGATAAATCGGGAAATAGTACATCAAAATATAAAGTAGAAACATTGTCCGGCAGTACAGTTCTTTCAACTGAGCAGTGCAGTATGATTTCCAATCAGTCTTATTTTGACATACCATTAGATGTTCCAAAAGGCGGCAGTGATTATAGCTATCGTGCAAATGACTGTTCGGTCGGTGATGTTGACGGAGATGGTCAGTATGAGATTTTTGTTAAGTGGGACCCTACAAATTCACAGGATAATTCAAAATCAGGTTATACCGGCAATGTTTATATTGACTGCTATACGCTTGAGGGCAAAAAACTCTGGCGTGTGGATTTGGGAAAAAATATCCGTGCAGGAGCACATTACACGCAGTATCTTGTAGCAGATTTTGATCTTGACGGAAAAGCTGAGATGACTTGTAAAACCGCTGACGGAACAATTGACGGAAAAGGAAATGTAATTGGAGATGCTTCAAAGGATTATCGTAACGGGAGCGGATATATTCTGGACGGTCCGGAATACTATACTCTGTTTGATGGAATGACAGGTACTGCACTTGATACGGTAAATTACGAATATCCTCGTGGTGAGGTCTCAAAAAAGACCTGGGGCGATGATTATGGAAACCGTTGTGACCGTTTTCTTGGAACAGTTGCTTATTTGGATGGTGTACATCCCAGTGCAGTTTCTTTCCGTGGTTATTATACCAGAATGACTGCGGTGGCTTATGATGTTGTTAATAAAAAGCTGGTGAAGCGATGGGGATATGATTCAGGTTGGTTATGGTCGGAAAATTCTGGATATGGCAATGGCAATCACAACTGTATGCCGGGCGATGTTGATGGTGACGGCAAAGATGAAATTTTTGTCGGTGCAGTTTGTCTTGATGATAACGGAAAAGTACTGTGGTCTAACAATATGGGACATGGCGATGCAATGCATATGAGTGATTTTCTTCCGGACAGACCAGGATTGGAAGCTTGGGTGTGCCATGAGCATACACCTTATGGTCAGTCACTTCTTGATGCCAAAACCGGCGAGAAGATTTTTCATATGGACGCATCCAAGGATACAGGACGCTGTGCGGCAGGAAATATTTATGCCGGAAATCCAGGTGCAGAATTTTGGGGTGCAGCAAGCGGTGAAGTTTTTGATGAAAATGGGAAATCCCTTGGAATACAAAGACCGTCCATGAATTTCCTGATTTATTGGGACGGTGATTTGGAACGTGAATTACTGGATGGTACGACAATTTCAAAAATAAATGCTGATAAAAAAGTGGATTATATTTTCTGGGCAGATAATTGCGAATCATGTAACAGCACCAAATCAACACCGAATCTTTCAGCAGATATTTTTGGCGATTGGCGAGAAGAATTGATTCTTCATACAACGGACAGCAAATATCTGAGAATCTACTGCACACCTTATACAACAGAATACAGAATTACAACATTGATGCATGACCCACAGTACAGAGTTCAGGTAGCTACAGAGCAGAACTGCTATAATCAACCGCCTCATTTGAGTTTCTATCTCGGCAGTGATAAACCACTTCCGGAAAGACCGAATGTAACAGTACTTGGAGCAACAGAATTTTCAATTCCTGATGGAAAGCTGATAAAATCTTTAGATGTTTATGATAAGACAAACCGTTACAGCTGGTCGATACAGTCAAATCTTGCTGTTGGCAGTACGGTATTTGGTGACCGCAGTTTTCAATTTACTTCTGTTCCGGAAAAATTGAATGGTGCAGAGTGGATAAGAACTTCATGTGATTCAAAAAAATATTCCGGCGATGAAGCGGCATTTATTGTAGCTAAAGATATTACGGTTTATGTAGGTATAGATACAAGAGCAGAAAGCTCATCCGCATGGCTGGGCGACTGGACTGGAACAGATATGATACTTACTGATGACGGAAATCCTGTTGTTACCTATGCCGTTTACAAAAAGGATGTTAAAAAGGACAGTCAGATAACACTTGGTGCAGTAAATATGAATCAGGCGGTAAATTATGTTGTAATGGTGACTGAGCAGGATTCTTCCGTTACACCTCCATCAGTTGACGAATTCATATATGGCGATATAAATAATGACGGTGAAATAGATGTATTTGACATGGTACTCATGCGTCATGAACTTATTTATAATAAACTTGATAATGATGCCAAAAGACGTGCAGATGTTGATGCAAATGGAAAGGTAGAGATTTCAGATGCAGTACAGCTAAAAAAATATATTTTAAAAGGAAATGATTTTGCATAATGCCATATATCAGTATCATATGTATTCAACAGGAATTTATGTTGATAAACTCCTTCTCATTATTTCAAAAAGCTCTCACATACAAATTGTGGGGGCTTTTAATTTGAGCAAAAACGTTAGATTTTTGGGTGATTTCTGCATTGCTATTATTTATGTTGTTATATATAATTATATGTAAAGAGACATAGTTTGACTATTATCTTGGAACAGATATGGCTCAGCCTGATAAACCGGACATATCAATTATTAAGAAATAAGGTGGAATTATGGTAAAATATTTTACTCGGAAGATTTGTGCTGTATTTACAGCTTTACTGATGGTTATAATGTTTATTCCCATTGGACTGATTAATATTGAAACAGGGTCTGCTGTATCGACAGACTATCCGGTAGTACTTCTTCGTATAAGCAGCTATGATAATAACCGTCACATGAACATTTCGGGCTATGATGACAAGGCGGACATTGTTGTATCAGAGCAAAAAAATACGCAGAATGAAAACTGGCGTTTTGATTACGTCGGAACAGACAGTAACGGCAGTTTTTATAAAATCACCAATATGGGAACAGGCAGCTTGATTACTCCTATGAATTACAGCGTGACAGAAGGCAGTTCATGTGTTATCTTTGGAAGCGAAAGTGCTGTATCGCAACATTGGTATGTTATTCCTGTTGATAAGGATAGCTATGGAACGGATTTACATTATAAAATCGTTAATTACAGCGACACATCTCTTGCACTGACGAATAGCGGAAACAAGATTAAACTTTCATCGTACAGCGGAAAAGATGAACAGAAATGGCTGCTTAATGCGGCAGGTGAGCAGGGATTTGGCGGTTACTGCAAGGATATGAACGGCAGGGAAAAAGCTTCTGATATCGGCGGTACGCTTGGCAAAACGGTTGAAGTTTCTGACTTTGATGAACTAAAAGCGGCTTGTACATCAACAGAACCCTGTACGATAGTCATTACAAAGAATATCAGCAAAACCGGTACTTATAAAAAGGACAGCAATGGCCGTTATCGCTTCAGTGACGCTTATATTTATATGCAGCCCAACAAAACAGTAGTAGGAAGCTATGGTGCTCATTCTCTCTATAATGTGTATTTCAGAACATATAATTCAAATTATGGTCCGGGAAATAATCTAATTTTTCGTAATATTCAGATTTCTCATGACAAGGAACTGAACAGCGATAATATCTGGGAATTTGCCTATGGCTATAATTTCTGGATAGACCATTGTGAGTTTGTAGGACACAGTGGAATCAATACCGCTTCCACAGGACTTGATGACTGGGATAAATTTCTCAATTTCAAAGGTAATACAGACAATGACAATACTGATTTTATAACAGTTTCAGATTGTAAATTCGGACTTCATGAATATGGTGTACTTATCGGTTATCCGGTTGACACTCAGGAGTCATACAATACATTCAACGGTACACCCCATGCTACTATTGTGGATAATTATTACAACAAATGTGTTACCCGTGCTCCTGCACTTATGCGCTATGGATACTTCCATTCATTCAATAATTATGTTGTCAATTTCGATATGGGGTACACGATTTATACGGCTTGTAAACTATATGCTGAAAATAATTATTATAATGGTGGTACAGGAAAAGGCTCTGTTGTGAACGATAGCGTTTCAAGCAATGATATTTCTTCAAAATATCCGGGACAGTATACGGAGGTCGGTTCAACACTGACAGGCTCGAAGTATTCTCTTACTGCAAAAACGGCAAAAGCCTGTAATTGGAGACCTTTGTCAAATTACAGCTACAATGTAAAATCTGCAGCAGATGCAAAATCATATTGTGAAAAATATAGCGGACCACAGTCATCAGCAGCAAATATGACTTATGCCGTATTTGCAAAATCAGGCTATCCATCAGCAGGATATGTTGTTACACCAAGTGAAAAAATGGATGAGCCAACGCAGACAACAGTTACGGAACCAGTTACTACTACATCAACTTCAACGACAACAGAACCAACTCAGAATGATATACAGGGCGATGTGAATAAGGACGGAAAGTTCGATGCTGATGATATTACTGCAATGAAGAGATGGCTTTTTTCAGAAACTGATGCTGAATTGCAAAATTGGAAAGCAGGAGATTTGTGCGAAGATGGCAGGATAGATGTTTTTGATTTATGCCTTATGAAGCATCTTTATCTTAATCAGCAATCAACACCAGCGGAAACAACAACACCGGTTACTTCAGAAACATCAACTACAACAGCCGGTACTTCTGAAATTCAGAGCTATGAACCGGAAGATTTTAAATTTTCAGGTAAGGTTTATCTTGTTGGAGATTCAACAGTCTGCAATTATGATGAAAATGACAGCGTTCCCTACAATCGTTATGGTTGGGGAATGAAGTTTGCAGAGCAATTTAATGATGTTGAGGTAATAAATCTTGCCCTTGCAGGCAGAAGTTCAAGAAGTTTCCTTGCAGAGCAGAATTATCAGACTTTGAAATCATCGTTAGGAAAGGGCGATTATTTGTTTATCCAATTCGGACACAATGATGAAAAAACTGATGAATCAGCGTATCCCGGACTCGGAACATATCCGAATCTGGATTGGAGTACTCTTGATAGTTCCGGAAAAGATTCACAGGGTCATTATTCTTATGAATTTTTACTTACAGCATACTATATCAATCTTGCAAAGAACAAAGGTGCAGTTCCGGTTCTTGTTACACCAATTACAAGGCGAAATCCAGACGGAACTCCAAATTATCAGCAGCACACATCATATCAGCAGGGAATGCTAACAATTGGCAAGTTATATAATGTGCCTGTAATTGATATGACGAAGCTGACAACACAGCTTTATACTAATCTTTATAATTATGGCGGAGCAGATGAAACAGCGAAAATGCACTGTTATACAGATATAAACCATACAACGCTTGACAACACGCATCTTAGCAATGCAGGAGCTTATAAAATTGCCAATATGATTGCAGATGAAACACATAAACTAAATATTACTATAAGCAAACTGAAAAAGTGATAAGTGATGAAATTTATAGTAAACTAAGATGGTCAACCTATGTCAGGCTTTGTAAAAATATTCAATCACAATCATACTGATGTATATCCGGAGGTGATGTTACTATTTAATATACAGCAAAATTTTAAATAAACAGCAGAAATTCAGCCACTTCTGTTCATTTCAGGCAATAAAATCAGCCTTTAATGTCTGAAATAATACTTCTTATGCTGTATATAATTCATTTTTGCATAATCTCAAAAACAGAATATCGTTTATTAAAGAACGAGTTTGATATAATACAAAACTCGTTCTTTCTTTGTATTTGCCTATAATGAAAGGGCGGTATTTTATTGCTAAAAATGGTATTGACGGCATTTACAGTAATGACGACATTTTTTGAAAAAATATATATATTAGGCGAAAAATAATTTCAAATACATAATCTATCAATTACAGTATATGGAACAGAATTCAAGTACTCAATAAAAGCAAGGACAGCATCTTTGATTTCTTCAATAGAATGAAAAAAGACATTGTTGATAACCGTATTTTTTAACCACAGCCAAAGTTCCTCAATAATATTAAGATTAGGACTGTATGGAGGCAAAAATTCCAATTGAAGCCGAGGATTCTTCTCTAAAAACTCTTTAAGTAATTTAGCATGATGAATTTTTGCATTATCCAGAATTATAACAACTTTGCCCTGTGGATATTTTTTGAGAACATTTTGTAAAAAAATCCTGAAAACTTCAGCATGAAGTATTATTTATCCACTTTACAACATTGTAAGCTTGATGCTTTCGATGACACGTATGTGTTAGATATATTCAATAAAATTCTGAATGTAGTAAGCAACAGTGAAGACGAAAAAAAATTAGTGAAAAGAATAATTCGCAACAAAACATTGATCGATTTTTGGACGAACAACTAGATGTAATTATGGAGACGATAGACAAGAGTGATAATGAAAAAAATTGTATTTCGGATACAAGTCAAATACTTTTAAACATTTTAGCCAAGAATATCTTTTTACCTTGTGATTCAGAGATAGATGAAGACTTTACTGATGAAGACAGAAAACAATTAACAATTTTTGAGGATTTGTGGGATACAAACTGTAGTAATCAGTATTCTACTCACAGAAAACACTTTTCAGTTAAAGCAGATATGTGTGTGTATGAAGTCCTATATAGAATAGATGAAAGTTCTTTACATAAAAGATTCTATATAGAACGATTACCTTATGCTGAAGATGTTGTAGAAGATACGGGTATCATTAAACGTACTTTTTTTGTAGATGAACCAAAAGTAAAAGGGAACTTTCTTCTTATTTTAACATTTGTAGATGATAAGGGAATATGTTTCAAAGATGAGTATTTTTTAACAGATGATGCATTGCAATGTCTTCAAAAGAAAGCTGCATACTTGTATGGTGAAACTAATCAGAATTCAGAAAAGCTATGTTTTGATGCAGATGAATATAGTTATAATATAGTTATAAATCCGTTAACAAGATGTCCTGTTGAAAGGAATTATTCTTCCAATGGTAAATGCACCATGGAGCTTGAAAAGGGTGAGACCTATTTAGCCATAAAGATTGTTTCTAAAGAAGTGGATTGTTTTGAATTTGGATATGCTTATTTTTTTGGTTGTCATGGTTTGAAACAAAACTGGATGAGGGCGGCTGAATATTTCATGCAATCAGATGATCCATGGGCGTATTTTTACTTGGGACAGATTTTTGAGTTAGATCCTTTGCTTAAAGACACAGAAATGTCAAAACATTATTTCGATTTGGCTGAGAAAAATGGTGTGATAGAGAATCATCACGCTTATATTCGATAGCTGGCTTATCTTTCATATCTGAACCAGTCATGTAAGATTTGAAGGTGAATTATATTTAAACAGCTATATATAGCGATATTTTATAATCATCCAAACTGAACAGATATTATAAAAATGATACGACTGACGTTGAGTATTAAAAAATAAAAAAGTGGTTGCATTCTCCAAACGGAAAATGCAACCACCTAAAAAAATTTGATACAAAGAAACGGAAACCAAGGAACGAAACGGCAACCCTGCAAAGAAACGGGAAACCTAAATGGTTGCATTGTATCATTTATAGAGTGATTTGCCAATTAAACCTCGTAGATACGTTGTTCTACGAGGCTTTTTATTTTTGCTTTTAATCATTTTTATGATTTTTACCACAATTTGACCACAAATATTTATATTATTGAAGATAAAATAACGGAGTAGTTTAAATCTGCTCATTTTTTATTTAAATAAATAGAATGTTGATAATAACCATAATCTGTAATAAAAATCTTCCGAGGGACTTCCCGTAATTTGCCTTATACATATTGCGAACAAATCGGCAAGGAAATAAAGAATATTTCTGATGAAATTCCTTTTGACATTCCTGAGAGCTGGGAGTGGTGTAGGTTGGGCAACATATGTGAAATCGCTCGTGGCGGTTCACCTCGCCCAATAAAAGAGTATTTAACCGAAGCTGAGAACGGAATAAACTGGATAAAAATAGGTGATTCCGACAAAGGTGGTAAATATATAAACTCAACAAAAGAAAAAATCAAACCCGAAGGATTGTCAAAAAGCCGATTAGTACACGCAGGCGATTTTTTACTTACAAATTCAATGAGCTTTGGTAGACCGTATATTTTAAACGTCGATGGATGCATCCACGACGGCTGGTTAGTATTAAGCAATTATCAAATTGCTTTTGATAAAGATTTTCTGTTTTATATGCTATCATCTACATTTGCATATTATCAATTTTGTGGTGTTGTTAGTGGTGCAGTTGTAAAAAATCTGAACAGTGATAAGGTTGCTGATGCTATATTCCCACTTCCACCACTCTCCGAACAAAAACGCATAGTTGAAAAGATAGAGGAACTTATTAAAATCTGCAATATGTTGTAAAATCAAAGGCTTGTTTTACTGAAATAGACAAGCCTTTTTATAACTCACAATAAGTTAACCAAAAAAAGATTAAAAATAATACTTGACAAACAGATAATATTGTGATATAATATGAGGTATAAAGGAGGTTGGAACAAATGGCATACACGAAATTCGGTGAATTCATGAGAATTCTGCGTGTTCAGCATCACGAGGTTATGGGCGATGTAGCTAAGCTGCTCGGTGTCTCCACTCCGTTTTTATCAGCTGTAGAAAACGGCAAGAAAAATGTGCCTGTTGATTGGTTTGATATTATTGCTGAACATTATTCTCTGAGTGAAGAGAAAATCGATGAAATGAAAGAATATGCTGAAAATTCAAAAACTCAAATTAAAATTACTCTTTCACAATCTGAATCATATCAAAGAGAAGCCGCATTACAATTTGCAAGGTCTTTTGATGATATTGATGAAGAAACAGCAACAAGAATATTAGAACTTTTGAAAATGAGTGGTAACGCTTAATGGATTATGAAACAAAACCAATAAGTCGAACACAGCTTAGAATCATGGCAAAGTATGTAAGAGCAATGTTCGATTGCAAATCTGATGAAGAACCTTTTCCTGTTTTGTTTGCTCTTGAAAAACTTTCTGACTTGTTTCCAAATACTACATATGACGTTGTTGAGGATACAGACTTACCTGGAAATGTATTTGCTTGTTGTATGCCAAAACCTGAAAGTGGTTTTGTTATATACATAAAGCAAACGGTTTATGATGGTGCGTACTATAATAATAACACAGCATTTCTATGTTTCATTTGTCATGAAATATGTCATGTCTTTGACCACATCATTTCAATCGGATTGAAATCAGGACTATATGGAGGCAGATAAAGCAATGTCAGTTGTTTTTCTGATTTTGAAATCACTTACATCAACTCCATAACATTCTGCCACTTCTTTGGCATTTCCTGTTTTTTCATATGCTTTTATCATCATTTCTCTTGCTTCATTACTCAGCATATTTATCACCTCTATCTTCATTATATCAATTTTGTTAATAATAGGTGCTATTTCTTTGGAGTGCTATAAAAACAATTCATATCATTGTGGTATGTATCGAAGATTCATCATTAAATATCATGTTATTTTTTATAGTTGCTGAACTCGTAAAAACAAAACCACAACTATGGTAATCATAGTTGTGGTTTTTATATTTTTAATGGAATGAATTTTTATTTAACTTTAACCCAGTCGCTCTTAACTGAATTGCCATTAGCGTCATAAGCTGTAACGTACACAACCTTATCCTGACCAGGATTGAAGTTAATGAATGTGTATGTTGTATCCGCCGTAGCAGCACCAGTCTTAGTTACGCCGTTTACAACCTTGCTTACCTTGTATGATACAGCACCGTCAACAGCGTCCCAAGTTACTACACCATCAACAACCTTAACGTTTGCAGGAGCTGCAAGAGGAGTAATTGTAACCTTTTCGCTCTTAACTGAATTGCCATTAGCGTCAAAAGCTGTAACATAAACTTCATGTGTCTGACCCTTAGCGAAGTAAGCAAATTTATAATTAGTAGTCTTAACAGCAGCACCAGTCTTAGTTACGCCGTTTACAACCTTGCTTACCTCATATGATACAGCACCTTCAGCTGTGTCCCAAGTTACATTACCATCATTGTCAACTTCAACGTTTGTTGGAGCTTTAAGAGTAACTTTCTTAGCAGGAGTATATTTAACTTCTTCGCTCTTAACTGCATTTCCATCAGCACTGTAAGCTGTAACAGCTATAATATGTTCAACGCCTTCAGTGAGATTCTGGAATATGTATTTTGTATCAGCAGTATTAGCACCCTTTGTTACGCCATTAACAGTCTTTGTAACTCTGTAAGTCTTAGCACCGTCAACAGCGTCCCAAGTTACTACACCATCAACAACCTTAACGTTTGCA
>JBJEQS010000322.1:4666-5048 GCA_051881875.1 Oscillospiraceae bacterium | reverse complement strand
GGAGCTGCAAGAGGAGTAATTGTAACCTTTTCGCTATTAACTGAATTGCCATTAGCGTCAAAAGCTGTAACGTAAACGTCATGTGCCTGACCCTTAGCGAAGTAAGCAAATGTATAATTATTAGTCTTAACAGCAGCACCAGTCTTAGTTATGCCGTTTACAACCTTGCTTACCTTATATGATACAGCACCTTCAGCTGTGTCCCAAGTTACATTACCGTCATTGTCAACTTCAACGTTTGTTGGAGCTTTAAGCTTTACTGTTTCTTCTGCAATTTTAGTTGTGGTTGTTGCCTCTGTGGTTGTTGTTTCAGGAATAGTTGTTGTAGTTGCCTCTGTGGTTGTTGTTTCAGGAATAGTTGTTGTAGTTGCCTCTGTGGTTG
>JBJEQS010000322.1:0-4566 GCA_051881875.1 Oscillospiraceae bacterium | reverse complement strand
TTGTTTCAGAAATAGTTGTTGTAGTTGCTTCTGTGGTTGTTGTTTCAGAAATAGTTGTTGTAGTTGCTTCTGTGATTATTGTTTCCGGAACATATCTTCCATAAAGCTTTAAAATACGATACTGGTCATACTTATCTTTATAATCCTCAAGGCTATGCTCTGTAAACTTTTCGCCGGAATAATCAGATTCAAAATACCAGCCGTCAAAATCATAACCATCTTTATTCGGCACTGCCGCATATGTAATGTTATTGCCGTAATTGTAACGTGTTGGAGAAAGACTGAGTGTATTGTTTGCATACGCACCATCAACATAGTAATTTATAGAACCAAGTTTTCCTGTACGCACAACATATACAAAATATTCCATGCCTGCAATTGCATCTGTCTTTTCAAATTCCTTTACAGTGATACAATTAAAATCATCATCAATATCTTCATATTCATCGATTTCAACAGCTTCATTGACTACGATTATCCCATTCTCTTCAACATACTGCCAGTAATAAGCATAATTATAATTCTCATCTTTTTCAATATCACTTACAGGAATACTGACAGTTCCATTTTCAGGAATATCAGCTGTAGCGATAATAACAGGATTTAACGGGTCAGTTGTTGCATAATAATCCGCAAAAGAAATTGTTGCAGATTCAACCTTTTTTGCTGATGCAGTAATTGAAAGCGGTATATCAACGCTATCAGCCAATATTGTTATATCACCTGTGCTGCTGTCGTAAGTGTAATCAGTACCCGCATTTAATGGTGTTGTATACCTGTAAATGTTTATGCTTGACGGCAGATTATATCCGTCAGCAGCAGTTAATTTCAAGGTACACTTCTTGTTTCTTTCAATATACTTCTCAGTATAAGAACTGGTCAGATTAGTAAGATTCTGAGGAAATTTAAGCCATACTGTCTGACTTTCATTGAAAGCACCGTCCTCTATCTCTCCGATTGTATCAGGGAGATAAACAGTTTTAACACTGTTTAAATTGCTGAACGTTCCGCTTTTAATGCTATATACAGGTTTGCTAACTATTATACTTGGAACTGTTACAGTTTCTTCACGTCCAAAATATTCCGTAATATAATTACAGCCTCCATCTTCAGATACCTCATATCTGAAGTAACCCTCCGTATATGCACTCGCCGTCATTGCCCAATTGGTATTGCTGAAAGTCCCGACAGGAAAATACAGCAATATCATCATGAACATTGCGAACGCCGATAAAAATGCTGTCGAGCGTTCAAGTTTTTTCGTCATATAGACTCCTCCTTTAATAATTTTATATAAACTATGTCAGGAAATTTTCTGTATCCTTCCATAATCTAAATACATCATATCATATATTCATTGACACTGTCAAGGATATTATGATAAAAAAAGGATAAATTTTAAAAACATGGAACGAAACGACATAAACATGGAACGAAACGACATTATTCTGTACTAAATACTTCTTTGTCATATCCTTTCCCACGCATCTTTATATCATCAATATTAAAAAGAATACAGCCGCAATGACCTCTGAATGTGGGAAAGCATATTACTTTAAGTTCAGTATCTATTTCAGGACTGTAGTCATTTATTTCCATCACCTCGCCATAAAGGACGGCTTTTTCATAAAATCTCAGCCATTTTGAATCCATATTATCAAACAGACTTTTGAATGTACTGCCGATAAGCCTTTCAAGAGGTACCTTTTCAAGCTCTGCAAGTGCTTCATTGCCATAGCGGAATATCCAGTCCACAGCATGACTTTCCTCATCAAATACCATTTCTATATCTGCAAATGCAAAAGGAGATTTTTCATAGCAGATGTAATGCTGACGGTATTCCTCCGGTGTTCTTGGCATATCATCATCTTCACTAAAGCTTTGAATTATTTTCTGTTGCTTTTTATAAAGTTCGGAGCGTATTTCTCTTTTCCTGCGTACTGTGTATTTGAGTGATTCTCCATTGATAAGATTCACTTTTTTGGTAATACTCAGTATTGTAATTGCTGCCACAAGACACCCACGGCGTATCTCAATAAAGTTTTCGCCAAGCTGTTTTTTCAGCTCTGCACAGGTTATTCGGCTTATGTATACTTCACCGCCATAAACGTGTATCTCAGCATTCTGCTTGTTCATCAGAATATAGATAATTTTATCAATTTCAATTTTTTTGTGTTTCCATTTTGAAATTATATTTATACTTCTGCTTTCATACATTGTATTATCCCTCACTTTGTATTCATTGTTTTAATTCATTATATACTATTTTTAAAAGATTGTAAATGTCCACAACTTTATTTATATAATACAAATCACTGTTCTTTAAAAGCAGTTTAATGAGGTTTTCGCTGGCAGGGATATTTTTTCTGCGTTTAACACCTACATTATCATGCAGTATGTTGAAACCTTCAAGTATTGGGTCAGTGTGAATGTCTATACCCTGATATTGCTGATAAAGTTCTGAAATACGCCTGTTGCGATATGCCGTCCATTCAACATTTTCACTGTGATTATCAAGGTTTTCGATGACTGCAAACACAATTTTAATTCCGCTGTCCAAAACTTCTTTTTGTACTTTGAATTCCATTGCTTTCTCCTTTCATATTAAAAACATAGGTATAATATGATTATATGCTTTTCCAAAGTGTTTGTCAACAATCAATTCACAGGAAACCAATTGATAAATTAAGAATACTATGGTGTGAGCGTAGTAATTTATAGCGATACACAAAATCAATTTAATGTGAATTCGCATTTATTGACAGTTATTATAATGGTTAACTGGAAATTTTTATTGATAAAAAGGAGAATATCAGAAAGCAGAACAAATCAGAAATATTACTGCAAACAATGCCTTGCTTCTTTTACGCAGGTTGTAACCTGTGTGGACAGGTTGTTTTAATTTGACTTATAATACTATTTATGATATAATAAAATTATAATTATTTTGAATGTACTAAAATTAATTTCAAAAACTTTTTAATATGAAGGGATTTTTATTATGAAAAAGTATATAAGAAAAACAATTGCGTACATATGTGCGGCAGCCTTGGCTGGAACGGCTGTAACTCCTGATTTGCCAAAAATTGAAAATATAATAAGTGCGGAAAATATTTCAGCAAGCGGTTCATGCGGAGAAAACTGTACATGGTCATTTGATGAAACCACAGAAACTCTTACAATCAGCGGTTCAGGAGATATGAATGATTATGATAATTCCAGCAATAAAGCTCCTTGGTGCGATTACAGAGGATATATTGAATCTGTTATTATTGAAAATGGTATAACATCAATCGGAAATCATACATTTACAGATTGCAGAAGCCTAACATCAATAATAATCCCCGACAGTGTTATTTCAATCGGAAATCATGCATTTTATAATTGCAGCAGCTTAACAGAAATAACAATCCCTGACAGTGTTACTTCAATCGCAAATTATATATTCTCAGATTGCAGCAGTTTAACATCAATAACAATCCCCGACAGTATTATTTCAGTCGGAAATCATGCATTTTATAATTGCAGCAGATTAACATCAATAACACTTTCTGACAGTGTTGCTTCTATTGGATATTGTGCATTTTATGGTTGCAGTAACTTAGAATCAATAACAATCCCTGACAGCGTTACTTCAATTGAATATAAGGCATTTTATGAGTGCGAAAAACTAACAGATATTTATTATTCAGGAACAGAATGGAATAGTATTACAATAGGTTCAGACAACGAATGTTTAACATACGCAGCTATTCATTATACTAATTGCGGAAAAAACTGTACATGGTCATTTGATGAAACCACAGGAACTCTTACAATAAGCGGTTCAGATGATATGTATAATTATAATAATTATAATAATAAAGTACGTTGGTATGATTACAGAGAAAGTATCAAATCTGTTATTATTGAAAATGGTATAATATCAATCGGAAATTATGCATTTTATGATTGCAGTAACTTAACATCAATAACAATCCCTGACAGTGTTATTTCTATTGGAAATTATGCATTTAGTTATTGTAGCGAATTAACAGATGTTTATTATTATGGGACAGAAACAGAATGGGAAAATATCACAATAGAGAATTATAACGGAGATTTAACAAATGCAACAATACATTATAATAATTCTTCAGCTGATGACAGCGGCTCATGCGGAGAAAACTGTACATGGTCATTTGATGAAACCACCGGAACTCTTACTATAAGCGGTACGGGTGATATGGAATATTACAATAGTTTATCTGACATACCATGGTATGATTACAGAGAAAATATTAAATCTGTTATTATTGAAAATGGTGTAACATCAATCGGATATTTGGCATTTTATGATTGCACTTTATTAACAGAAATAACAATTTCTGACAGCGTTACTTATATTGGAAATCATGCATTTAGTTATTGTAGCGAATTAACAGATGTTTATTATTATGGGACAGAAACAGAATGGGAAAATATCACAATAGAGAATTATAACGGAGATTTAACAAATGCAACAATACATTATAATAATTCTTCAGCTGATGACAGCGGCTCATGCGGAGAAAACTGTACATGGTC
>JBJEQS010000321.1:0-1694 GCA_051881875.1 Oscillospiraceae bacterium | reverse complement strand
TTGTCAAACTTTTTCCAAAAAAAGTTTGTGCGAACGAAGTTCGCAAAACAGAAACCATCAAATTTCCATAAAACCACAACGGGCGACCAATGGTCGCCCCTACATAGTAAAAAAAGTTTGGGCGGCTGAAAGCCGCCTAATGAAATTTCCAATAAACCGAAACGGGCGACCAGTGGTCGCACTTGAAATATCTGCAATATAAGGAGGTAAGGCTTATGGCAGATTATCCAATTTTTACGGAGGATATGAAAAAAACTCATAAAATACTTATTCCCGATATGCTGCCTGTACATTTCAGCCTTATATCTGAAATATTCCGCAGCTATGGATACGATACAGAGGTTCTTAGAACCTCCACAAAGGAAGTTATAGATGAGGGACTGAAAAATGTTCATAATGATGCCTGTTATCCTGCAATGCTGGTAATAGGTCAGTTTATAAATGCCCTCAAAAGCGGAAAATATGATACAGACCATGTCGCACTTATGATAACCCAGACGGGCGGAGGGTGCAGAGCGTCAAATTATATACATCTGCTGCGTAAGGCTTTGAGAAATACATTTCCGAAAGTTCCTGTTATTTCCCTTAATTTCAGCGGACTTGAAAAGAACAGCGGCTTTAAAATATCGGCAGGAATGCTTATGAAAATGATATATTCCGTACTGTATGGTGATTTCCTTGTAAGCATATACAATCAGTGCAGACCGTATGAGGTTCATTCGGGAAGTACGGATAAGATGCTTGATAAATGGAAAAAAATTCTGATAAAAAAATTTCATGACGGAAAATTTACCGATACTAAAAAGACTTATCAGAAGATACTGGAGGATTTTGAGAGTATTGAACGTACAGACAGGAAAAAGCTTAAAGTCGGAATAGTCGGGGAGATATATGTTAAATATTCACCGCTTGCAAATAATCATCTTGAGGAATTCCTTATAAAAGAGGGCTGTGAGCCTGTAGTGCCGGCACTGATTGATTTCTGCCTTTACTGCATACAGAATAATATCAATGACTGTGAGCTGTATGGAGGTACATTCAAATCAAAGGCGATAAATAATGCCATATACCGAATTGCCTATAAAAAGCAGCGTGAAGCCATACAGGCAATAAAAAATCATGGGATTTTTGAGCCTATGCATGATTTTGAGAATATGAAAAAAAATGCTGACAGATATATCCATAAAGGCGTTAAAATGGGAGAGGGCTGGCTGATACCGGCGGAAATGGCAGAGCTTGCAAGGACAGGAACTATGAATATAATATCAGCACAGCCATTTGGCTGTCTGCCTAATCATATAGCCGCAAAAGGCGTTATAAGGACGATTAAGAGGGATTATCCTGATATAAATATAGTAGCGGTTGATTATGATGCAAGTGCGTCAAAGGTCAATCAGGAGAACAGAATAAAGCTTATGATAGCGAATTCAATATAAGGCGGCAATCAGCCGCCTTTTTTGATTATCAGTAACATGAGTTCGATGAATTACTTTTGTAGGGGCGACCAATGGTCGCCCGTTATAGTTTACTGAAAATTTCATCAGGCGGCTGAAAGCCGCCCAACCTTTTTTTATAAAAAGGTTGCCAAAAAACTTTTTTGAACGCCATTTAGGGCGGGGGCTGCCGCCCCCACACCCCCGTTTCGCTCGTTCGAGCGACCAAAGGCTCTGCCTTTGGAATCCGCAAGCTTTTGA
>JBJEQS010000320.1:0-7224 GCA_051881875.1 Oscillospiraceae bacterium | reverse complement strand
GTCCCCGCCCTCCAATCGTTCCAAAAAAGTTTTTTGGCAACCTTTTTATAAAAAAGGTTGGGCGGCTGAAAGCCGCCTGACGAAATTCCCAGTAAACCACAACGGGCGACCAGTGGTCGCCCCTACAAAAATAATCCATCGAATTTGCGTTATTTAAATATATGTATCACTTATTAAGTCTGTTTATAAGCATTGGAAGTGATTTTTCAAATTTAACACCATACCAATGCGACTTATCGCCTGATGTTTTTCTGATACATTCCGCAACGAAATCCGCCGCAACTGATGCCGCTGATAAAAGCGATTCACCATGCATAACTGCCCCTGTGAATGCGGAAGCATAGCAATCTCCTGCACCATGTGTAACTCCTGCTATTTTTTCCGTAAAATAATATTCGGTATTTCCTGATACGCAGTCATGTACAGCAATTCCTATTTTATCCGCTTCATAGCTTATGCCCTTGAGAATTATATTTTTACAGCCAAGTTCTGAAAGTGCACTCAGCAATGATTTTATGTATGCTTCATCATGATTATCCCCACGGTATTCAATGCCCGTCAGCAATGCGGCTTCTGTCATATTTGGAAGTATTACATCAGCTTTCTGACATAATTTCTCCATAGCCTTTACAAATTGTTTATCAAATCCGGAGTAAAAATTGCCGTTATCGCCCATAACCGGGTCAACTATCCTCATGGAATTATCATTGAGTGCAGTTTCCATAATATCTGAAACATAATCAATCTGCTTTATATTTCCAAGATAGCCCGTATAAAGACAATCAAATTTCTGATTTTCCCTCTGCCAGTGATTAGTAATCAAAGGAATATCTTCTGTAAGGTCATGGAATGTATAGCCTTTAAATCCGCCTGTATGTGTTGAGAGGACTGCGGACGGAAGTATTATCGTTTCTATTCCGCAGGCTGAAATTATCGGAAGTGCCGCTGTCAGCGAACACTGTCCAAGGCATGATATATCCTGTATTGTCAAAACTCTTTTATCCGCCATTATAAATCGTTCCTTATGAAATATGATATTTTTCAGAATACTTCTTGTATTCATTTTAATTTTATATTATAATAATAATACATTCTGGTAATATTTCAATAGTCAATTTACTTTTTAATTTTATTATCAGACCGGAGGCACTATGAAAAATACTATTAACAGGAAACATTTGTATGAAAATGTATATGAAAGCATAAGAAATGATATATTCAACGGCAAATTCAAAAAGGGAGAACGTCTGCCCTCCAAACGCAGTATGGCGGAAATATATGAGGTAAGCGTTATTACCATTGAAAATGCTCTTTCCCAGCTGATTGATGAGGGATATATCAACCCTGTTGAACGAAGCGGATACTATGTATGCTGTGACGGTGAACTTATGCGTCCGAAGCACATGAGCATACTGAAAAACGATGTATCCGAAACAGAAAGCAAGGTATCACGTTCAGGAAATCTTTTCCCATTCACTGTATGGTCAAAAATTATGCGTTCGGTATTATCCGAGCGTGATTCAAAGCTTCTCAGCCCTGTCGGCTGGTGCGGAGTTATGGAACTGCGAAACGCCATATCCGAATACCTTTTCCGCTGTCGAAATATGTATATCAATCCCGAACAGATAATTATAGGTTCGGGTGCGGAATATTTCTATAATCTGATAATACAGCTTCTGGGACGGGATTTGTGTTATGCAACGGAGAACCCATGCTATGATAAAATTCCACAGATATATGACCTTAATAATGTAAATCATGTTAACATCAGGCAGGATAATCATGGTATTTTAACAGATGAACTAATAAAAAGCGGAGCTGATGTTGTACACATATCACCGGCACATCAGTTTCCGACAGGAATTATAATGCCGGTATCAAGGCGGCAGGAGATAATTGAATGGGCGGCTGATGGAAACAGATACATCATTGAAGATGACTATGACAGTGAATTCTGCCGCATAAGCCGTATGATGCCAACGATTTTCGGTATTGACGGCTCATGCAGAACTATTTATATAAACACATTTTCGCAGACGCTTGCACCGTCTGTCCGTATAAGCTATATGTGTCTGCCGCCGGAACTTATTTCAGAATGGCATACAAAAATGAAATTCTATTCATGTCCTGTTCCGGCATTTGAACAATATACACTTGCAAAATTCATATCAGGCGGATATTTTGAAAGACATATCAACCGAATGAGAAAATATTACCGCAACACTGTTGAAGATGTAAAAAAATTTCTCGGCTCATACAATGCAAAGATACATGATTCTGACGCAGGACTTCATTTCATTGTAACTATAAAAAATGATGCCGAAAGAATAATATCCGATGCAAAAAATCATGGAATAGTAATAAGGCGTATGGATAACTATTATCGTGGGGTAAATCCTGAATACAATGATAAATATATTGTCAATTATGCAAATGCTTTTATGGAATAATACAGCTGTCTTCCATTGCAAAATATAAGTAAATTTCCTTAATTTTCATCTTAAAATTTTTCCGTTGAATTCGCATTATAAAAAGCCTGTCAGCTTTAAGCAGACAGGCTTTCACTATGCTATCAGATGTCCTTACGCAATCTGAACTGACCTACAAGCTGGTTGAGAGTATGTGCTTCTGCGGAGAGTTCCTGTGCAGATGCGGCACTTTCCTCGGAGGTTGATGAATTGCTCTGAACAACGCTTGAAATCTGGTCTATACCCTGTGTAACCTCTGAAATTGAATATGCCTGTTCGTCTGACGCTCTTGCAATCATTGCAATCAGCTTGGTTGTTTCAGTTGAATTTTCAACAATTTTCTGAAGTGTTACAGCTGTTTCATCAGCTATCTTTGTACCGTTTTCAACTGCTGCAATTGCATTTTCGATAAGTGATGTGGTGGTCTGAGCAGCTTCTGCTGATTTTGCGGCGAGATTTCTTACTTCATCAGCAACTACTGCAAAGCCTTTTCCGGCTGAACCGGCTCTTGCTGCTTCAACAGCGGCATTGAGAGCGAGAATATTTGTCTGGAATGCAATATCATCTATGGTCTTGATAATGTTTGCAATCTGCGATGAATTGGTGTTGATTTCCTTCATAGCCTCCATCATATTCTGCATCTGCTTGCTGCCATTCTTTATGAGCTGTGCTTCATTTGCTGAATTTTCATTTGCAGTTCTTGCATTTTCAGCATTGCTGTTTACTTTCTTGGATATTTCATCTATTGTTGCACTTAATTCCTCAATAGCACTTGCCTGAGTATTTACGCCCTGTGAAAGTGCCTGTGACGCATGAGCGACCTGTCCTGAGCCGCCTGAAACCTGACTGCTGCTTCTGCTTATGTCAAATATCATTTTATTGAGTGCATCAATGATTGTATTGAGCGAATCCTTTAAAGGTCCGAAGTCACCGCTGTAATCGCTTGTAATTCTTACATCAAGATTACCAATTGAAATCTGCCTGAGTGTTTCTGATATTTCATCAACAAAGCCTGAAAGCATTGAAGTTGTATTGGAAAGACTTGTTGTGAGGTCATATGTTTCCTGTGAGTCTTCGGATATATGTACGGAAGTTCTGAGGTCACCATTTTCAAGCCCTTTAAGACGTTCTGCAACATCAACTACAGGAGT
Source organism: Oscillospiraceae bacterium (assembly GCA_051881875.1). Classification (GTDB taxonomy): domain Bacteria; phylum Bacillota; class Clostridia; order Oscillospirales; family Ruminococcaceae; genus UBA5884. Next base: position 3,605 of record JBJEQS010000320.1, on the reverse strand, counting down.
TGATATTTTCTTTGAATATCTCATAAAGGATATATTTGAAACTATTACTGCAATAATTCCTATCAATATATTTGTAATAAATGAATTTCTTAAAGGAATTGCAAGCTGTGTTTCCGGAATAAGAACGGCAATAGACCAGCCATCTTTAAAATCTCCTACCGGCTTGTATGAAACAAAATAATCCACTCCGTTTTCAAGAGTAACTGTACTTCTTCCGCTTTCGCCTGTAATCATCTTTTCAACGAGTGCTGCTGAGCTTTCATATGATTTGTCTTCCTTTGCAAGCTCAATTGGATTAACACTGTTGTTCAATTTTTCCTCATCGCTTGACACAACATATGTACCATTGCGGTCAACAACAAATGCAAGACCGCCGTAATCATTTGATTCTTCAAAGCCCTTGATTATATCATAGAAATAGGAAAGCTCAAGTCCTGCAAATACAACACCGTCAGCAACTCCGTTATCCATTTTCTGTGCCACATAGTATGTCATAATTTTATCGCCTGCACTGAATACAGGTGAAGAAATATTCGGAGTGCCTGCCTGAGCAATCTGATAATATCCTCTCTTGGAAAGGTCAAAGCCGTCATAAGTCATACCCTGCGGGTCAAGTATACAGATTGTATAGAACATCTGATGTGAGGCTCTGTTGTTTACAAGATAATCCTTCAGCTGTTCAGGATTCATTTTCTTATAGTTTTCACCGATTTCCCTGTCATGTGCAAGCTCGTTTATCTCAAAATAAACACGTTCCATAACATTGCTTACTGATGATGAATAGGACTCGGCAAGTGCGTCACTCTGATTGTATATGCTTTTTTTCATATTGTTGTTTACAATCACCATACTCATTAAGACAAGAACAATAACAACAAATATAATCGTGATACGTCCAAGTCTCATTAGTCTGCTTCTTATGGTTCTAAATCCTTTTTGTTTCATAAAAAATCCTCCTTTATTTTTTTTGTAAGATATGATATAATACAAGTATATTATATCATGCTTTTTTTGCATTTTCAATACATTATTTTTGTTTTATTATATAATTTGTTGAAAAAGCACTATAATTAATCTGAAATATGTATATAATTTACAATTCATTTAAAGTGCAACAGTAAAGGTTACAATATCGCCCTCTGAGGAAGCCGATATATTTCCGCTGTGATATTCCACTATCAGCTGGGCGATTGAAAGTCCGAGTCCGAAGCCCTTTTTTTCATCTGAATGAGCCTTGTCACTGCGGTAAAATCTTTCAAATATACGGTCAGCATTGAAATTTTCTATATTGGCACAATGGTTGGAACATTCAAGTATAACCTTGTTTTTCTGCTGATAAAGCTTTACTTTTATGTCTGTATTTTCAGCAGAATATTTTATTGCATTGTCGATAAGTATGCCTGCAAGCTGTGAAATTTTTCCCTCATCACCTGAAAACATAATGTTTTCTGCGATTTCAGAGGATAATGTCCTGTTTGCCTCATATGCATAACATTCAAAAGAAAGCAGTGTATTGCTTACAGTTCTGCTGATATCGAACTGTTCAAAGTTTTTCTTGTCGGGACTTATTTCGGAAATTTTTGCAAGTGTAAGAAGTTCATGCACAAGCTGTCCCATTTTTTCCGACTGTTCCTTTATGCAGTCAATCCATTTGGTTTCATTCGGCTGAGTTTTAAGCAAATCGGCTGTGGCGGATATCACTGTAACAGGAGTTTTCAGCTCATGGCTTGCATTGGATATGAACTGCTTCTGTTTTTCAAATGCAATTCTGACCGGTTCGGTAACGCTTGCCGATATTTTTAATATTATAATGAAAAGTACACCTAAAAGTGATATGCTGAGTATCATGGATATAAAAATCAGATTTTTCATTGTTTTATATTCAGCACCATTGTATATGAATACTGTTATATTAATATCGTCCTTGGATTTTTTCATATACTTGTAGGATATTCCGTTTCCGGCATTTATTATACCGCTGTCTTTCTGCAATTCCGAAACACGACTTATACATTTATCTGCCATTTCATCTGATACTTCATTCATAAGGTTTCCGCTGTTTATCTCGGTTATATTGTTTTCATTGTCTGTAATGATATAAAAACTGCTTATACTGCTGATTGCCGCCGGAATATCATTCTTGAAAACATCATTGAAATTCCTGTACATTATGCTTTCGGAAATATCTCCGTGTTCCGCATTGTTTTTGTATATCACCTCTGCCATTTCAAGCTCTATCTTCACATTTTCATCTGGCGTGCCGTCAGGGACATTTCCCGAAGCTGTCCACCATGCCTGTGAGATGATTATTCCGTTGCCGATTATTTTTCCATTATCAAGGCTTACATATTCAGAGCCGTACATTACATTGCTGAAATCCGAAAAATCAATAGTTACATATGTATCATTTCTGTTGAAAATATATTCCTTGTGTACTGTAATTATATCCTCATTTTCTTTCTGATAGCTGAACATAATTCCGCCGCCTCCGCAGTACCATGCAGAATCATCTGTATATGGTGCGGTTATCTTTCCATGAAGCACTATTGCGGAAATATTGTTTACATTTACAGGTATAATATAATCTCCGTTCTGATTTTTCGGAATATCAGCAAGCATATATTTCTCCCTGCTGTCTGAATCTGCATTGAGAAATGCCGCCTGTGAAATCATATCTGCCGCCATCTGTGATTCATTTTTGTAACTAAGCATCATAAGCAGATTGAGCATTATTATCATTATTGCTATAAGAGTGAAGCTTATAACCGTTGCTGTGACTATGAACTTAATCCGCATTTTTCTGATAGCTGTATCCATTACTTAGCTACCTCCATGATATATCCCAGACTTCTTACAGTATTTATCCTGACATCTGAACCGACCGCCTGAAGCTTTTTGCGTACGAATGATATGTATACCTCTATGGAATTATATTCAACATCTGTATCGTATCCCCATATCTTCTGTATGAATTTCTCCTTGGAAATAATATTCCCCTTGTTCATCAGCAGTATCTCCATAATCTGATATTCTTTCTGTGAAAGCTTTATCTTCTGACTGTCCTTTATAAGTTCATGCCTGTTCTTGTCAATCTGTATATCACCGAATGAGAGTATATTTCCTGTATATTCCTTTGTATTTCTTCTGGACAATGCCCTTACTCTCGCAAGGAATTCCTGAGTTATAAAAGGCTTTGTGAGGTAATCATCAGCACCGTTGTCAAGTCCGATTATCTTATCCTCAATTTCGGATTTTGCTGTAAGCATCATGACCGCAGATGTTATGTTGTTTGCCCTTAATCTTTTCAGAACCTCTATTCCGTCCATCTCCGGCAGCATTACATCAAGGATTATTATGTCATATATTCCAGTCATTGCATAATCAAGACCATCAACTCCGTTATGTACCATATCCGTACTGTAACCGTTTTGCTTTAACATTTCGGAAAGCACTGAAGCAAGTGATTTTTCATCTTCAACTATAAGTATTTTCATTTGTATTTTACCTCCTGCAAAAAATTTTTTAAGAATATATTTAACGTGAGTTTGATAATCAAAAATAAAAGTTTTGGTCAAGCTTTTTCAAAAGCTTGCGGTTTCCAAAGG
>JBJEQS010000319.1:0-7251 GCA_051881875.1 Oscillospiraceae bacterium | reverse complement strand
TTTTCCAAAAAAAGTTTGGGCGGCTGAAAGCCGCCTGATGAAATTCCCAGTAAACTACAACGGGCGACCAATGGTCGCCCCTACAAAAATAATTTATCGAATTTACGTTAAAACAAGGCGGATTTCAAAAATCCGCCTGTTTTTTATATATATTCAGAAAAACTTTATTTATCAAATGTTTTCTTAACCTTATCAGTAAATTCCTTCATCTTTTCCATGAATGAACCTCTTTTCTGATAATTCTTCTCATTAAGTGAATCATCAAATTTTCTGAGTTTCTCTTTCTGTTCTCTTGAAAGACTTTTTGGAACTTCAACATTTATTGTAACATACTGGTCGCCTCTGTCGGAACGGTTTATCCTCTTTATGCCCTTTCCTTTAAGGCGGAATACTGTACCGGTCTGTGTACCCTCACCGATTGTATACTTTACATTTCCATCAATTGTAGGCACAATTATTTCATCGCCGAGTGCAGCCTGTCTGAATGTAATCGGTATATCACAGTATACGTCATATTCTTCTCTGCGGAATATCGGGTCAGGTTTCACTGTTACTGATACATTGAGGTTTCCGTTCGGTCCTCCGTTAATGCCTGCATTGCCCTCGCCGGATACTCTGAGCGTCTGACCATTGTCGATACCTGCCGGTATATCGACCTTTATAATCTTTGATGCCTGAATTCTGCCCTGTCCATTGCACTTAGGACATGGATTTTTGATTGTTCTTCCTTTTCCGCCGCACTTTGTACATGGTCTTGCATTTGATATTGTACCGAAAGGTGTTCTCTGTGTAACCTTTACAGAACCTGTACCATTACATTCGGAACAGGTTTCAGGTGAACTTCCTGCTGCTGCACCTGTTCCTGAACAATCTGAACATCTTTCCATTCGCTGAATTCTTACCTCATGCTGTTTTTTGCCCATGCAGGCTTCCATGAATGAAAGAGTCACACTGCTCATAACGTCCTGACCACGACGTGGAGAATTAGGATTTGAAGCTCTTGAGCCTCCTCCGAAACCTCCGCCGAATGCACCTCCGAATATGTTGTCAAATATATCACTCATATCGGAAAATCCGCCGAAACCGCTGCTGAATCCACCGAAACCGCTTCCGCCGCCGCCGTAATTCGGGTCAACTCCGGCATGACCGAACTGGTCATAACGCTGTTTCTTGTCAGGGTCGGAGAGGACTTCATAAGCCTCATTTACTTCCTTGAATTTTTCAGCACTGTCAGCATCATCAGGGTGAAGGTCAGGGTGATACTTACGTGCCATTTTTCTGTATGCTTTCTTTATTTCATCTTCGCTTGCACCTTTTGAAATGCCAAGCACCTCATAATAATCTCTTTTTTCAGCCATAATAATCCTCCGTATTTTTATGCCTTATATACAGCTTTTGGGTGGATTTAGAAAATCCACCCTCAAGCATGGAGTCAATCGTTAGCAGCATCTGAATATATTATGCTTCTGTATAGTCAGCGTCAATAACATTGTCATCATTATTATCTGATGAAGATGTATCTGCTGCACCGCCGAAATCTGCTGCACCGCCCTGCTGAGCTGCTGCACCTGCCTGCTGATATACCTTTGCAGCAAGTTCCTGGAATGACTTTTCAAGCTCATCTTTCTTTGCCTTTATGTCATCATAGTTATCAGTCTTTAAAGCCTCTTTAAGTGCATCAATCTTAGCCTGTATAGGAGCTTTTTCATCAGCTGAAACCTTATCGCCGAAATCAGTCATAGCCTTTTCACACTGGAATGCAAGGCTTTCAGCGGAATTCTTTGTTTCAACCTGTTCACGACGCTTCTTGTCTTCTTCAGCAAACTGTTCAGCATTCTTTACAGCCTTTTCAATATCTTCCTTGGACATATTTGTTGAAGATGTGATTGTGATATTCTGTTCCTTGCCTGTGCCGAGGTCTTTTGCTGATACATTAACGATACCGTTTGCATCTATATTGAAAGTAACTTCAATCTGCGGGATACCTCTTGGAGCAGGAGCGATACCGTCAAGACGGAATGTTCCGAGCTGTTTGTTATCCTTGGCGAATTCACGTTCACCCTGAAGAACATTTATATCAACTGCCGGCTGATTGTCTGCGGCTGTTGAGAATATCTGTGACTTCTTTGTAGGGATAGTTGTATTTCTTTCGATAATCTTTGTGCATACGCCGCCCATTGTTTCAAGACCGAGTGAAAGCGGAGTAACATCGAGGAGGAGGAGTCCGTCCTTAACGTCCTGATTGATAACGCCGCCCTGATATGCTGCACCGAGGGCAACACATTCATCAGGATTGATACCCTTGAACGGTTCTTTGCCGATTATATTCTTAACTGCGTCCTGAACAGCCGGAATTCTTGATGAACCGCCTACCATGAGGACTTTGTTGAGGTCTGATGCAGAGAGTCCGCTGTCGCTGAGAGCCTGTTTTACAGGGCCCATTGTAGCCTGAACGAGGTCGGCTGTAAGCTCATTGAACTTAGCCTGTGTAAGTGTGAGGTCAAGGTGCTTAGGACCTGTTGCATCAGCTGTGATGAACGGGAGATTGATATTTGATGTAGGAGTTGATGAAAGTTCAATCTTGGACTTTTCAGCTGCTTCTTTAAGACGCTGCATAGCCATTCTGTCTGTGCTGAGGTCAATTCCTTCAGCCTTTTTGAATTCAGCAACCATCCAGTCGATGATTCTCTGGTCGAAGTCATCGCCGCCGAGGTGGTTATTACCTGCTGTTGCGAGAACTTCTGTAACGCCGTCACCCATTTCGATGATTGAAACGTCGAATGTACCGCCGCCGAGGTCGTAAACCATAATCTTCTGGTCTTCTTCCTTATCAACACCGTATGAGAGAGCAGCTGCTGTAGGTTCATTGATAATTCTTCTTACATTAAGACCTGCAATCTGACCTGCGTCCTTAGTAGCCTGACGCTGTGAGTCTGTGAAGTATGCAGGAACTGTGATAACAGCTTCGCTTACTGTTTCGCCGAGATAAGCTTCCGCATCAGCCTTGAGTTTCTGGAGAATCATTGCTGAAATTTCCTGCGGAGTATATTTCTTGTCATCTATAGTAACCTTATAATCTGAGCCCATATGACGCTTGATTGATGAGATTGTTTTTTCAGGGTTTGTGATAGCCTGATTCTTTGCAACCTTACCAACAAGTCTTTCACCTGTCTTTGAAAATGCGACTACTGAAGGAGTGGTTCTTGCACCTTCTGAATTTGCGATAACAACAGCGTTACCGCCTTCCATAACTGCTACGCATGAGTTTGTAGTACCAAGGTCAATACCGATAATTTTTCCCATAATAAATCTTCCTTTCCATTATATAAGACATTTAAAGAATTTGTATGATTTTTATAAGACGCTTTTTGAAAGCATCATTGAAATCAGTTTGCAACAGCGACCATTGCAGGTCTTACTATTCTGTCGCCGAGCTTATAGCCCTTCTGGAAAACCTGACAAACAGTATTTTCGCCGAAGTTTTCATCGTCCATCTGCTTTATAGCAACGTGGATATTAGGGTTGAACGGCTGATTGAGAGCATCAATTTCAGTAACTCCGATTTTTTTGAGAATTTCCTGAATCTGATTGAAAATCATCTGTATGCCGTTTTTATAGGCTTCATCAGATGTTTCAGCCTCCAAAGCTCTTTCAAAGTTATCAATTGCCGGAAGTATTTCGGCGACTGTCTTTGAAGCGGCATCTCCGTATATCTCCGTTTTTTCCTTTGCGGTACGCTTTCTGTAGTTGTCATATTCTGCAAAAAGCCGGAGATATTTATCCTTTTCTTCAGCGAGGATTGCTTCATAATCCTTTTCAGGTTCTTTTTCCTCAATGATTTCTTCATTTTCCTGAATATCCTCTGTAACTTCAGTTTCCTGAGTTTCGGCGGATTCTTCAGTTTCATCTATAATATCCTTTTCCATCTCACTCATTGGCTGTCATTCCTTTCTGTTCTTTTTATTCCTCATTTTCTTCATCGGAAATAAGGTCTGTTATTTTCTGTGTAAAATATTCTATATACGGAATAATCTTTGCATAGTTAAGACGCATAGGTCCGATTATTCCGAGAGAACCGGCATTTTTCTTGCCTTTGCGGTATTTTGAAACAATCATGCTTGAATTGCCTATAACGAAATTGTTATTTTCCTTGCTGAACATTACCTGAACGCCGCTGAAGCTGTCGTTTAAGAGTTCAGCGAATTCATCTTTTCGCTCAATAAAATTCACTATCTCCATTTTATCGAGTTCATTGCATGAAAGAAGATTTTTTTCTCCGCTTATATGGAGTTCATTTGATTTCAAATCCCTTGAAAGTTCGCATATGCTCTGAATCAGCGGTGAAAGAGCCATTGTATAAGTTCCCATAGCGGTTACAAGGCTTTCAAGAGTTTCATCTGACAAATCCTCAATCGAAACTCCCTGAAGATTTTCCTCTACATATTTATTAAAGAATTCAAGCTGTTCATGGTCAAGGTCGAATTCAAGCCGGCATACCTTATTTTTTATAGTACCGTTTGAAGTAATCAGCAGAATAACATAAAGTCTTTTGCCTGTCGGGATAACATCGACTTTTGAAATTACTGAAAATTTCGGTGATGTATTTGCGACAACTGCGGCACATTTGGTAAGTTCGGCGAGAGCCTCTGTAGCACTCTGTATGATGGATTCCTCGGTGAGATTTTCCTCGGCGTCAAGAATTCTGTCAAGTCTTTCACGCTCATCATCAGGAAGTTTTTCAGCGGTCATAAGCTTGTCGATATAAAGCCTGTATCCGTTAAAAGTGGGAATTCTTCCGGCTGATGTATGAGGCTGCTCAAGGTATCCGAGCTGTTCGAGTGCAGCCATATCATTTCTTATAGTAGCAGAGGAAACGTTAATTTCGGGACGTGCGGATAAAGCCTTTGAACCGACCGGTTCACCTGTTTTGATATACTCATCAACAACAGCGGCAAGAATCCTTAATTTACGTTCGTCCATATCAGTAACTTCACCTCCGGCAGTTATAAACTTCCGCCTTTAGCACTCCATGTCTTCGAGTGCTAAATATAATTTAACACTATTATACGCAAATGTCAAGCGATTTATTCAAGTTTGTTAATTTTGTGCTGATTTTCTTTTTTACGCACGATTTGGTTGTGCAATTTCCACAATAAATGTTATAATAAAAAAGGCGGATACATTCCGCCCTTAATCTTATATCATATTGTAAGCTATGCCTGTAACCAGCAGGATTATCGAAAGTCCGATGCATATAAGCGAAAATGCAAAGCGTGATTTTTCATTTTTTTCTCCGCCGTCCGCTGATAATTCTGAAATATACTCATCAGCCTCCCTCGCAAGCAGTTTTTCCGGCATATCACTCATATGCGGCTTGATATAAAAAATCGCCTTTTCAAAATATATGCTTTCGGGATTATTGATTTCAACAACTCTTTTGCTTACACCTTTAATCAAATAAATCATCTCCTGAAAAATAATGGTTGATTATATCATTGGCATAAAAGGAATTTTTATACTGATGCCGCCGTATTTATTCAGCATGAGTTTGATGGTTACTTTTGTAGGGGCGACCATTGGTCGCCCGTTATAGTTTACTGGGAATTTCATCAGGCGGCTTTTATCCGCCCAACCTTTTTTATAAAAAGGTTGCCAAAAAACTTTTGTTTTCGGACTTTGCCTTGTTGGTTCAGTTTGTTCCTACCAGACCGCTTGGATAAAACTGTTAAAATTATTTCAGATATGATTTCATTTTGCTTACAAGATACAGTGAACCGAATATTGCAACTGCTTTATTTTCCTCTGCGGCTTTTCTGACTGCAAATTCATATCCCTCCCTGTACTCCATGGCATATGATGGTATTTCATTAAACATATCCGAAAGAATATCCGCACTGACATTCCCCTCCTCAAAGCCGTCCACGCATATTATCTCCGATATTCCCGAGGAAGTTGAAAATTCACTCTCAATCTCCTCTACTATTATTTCATAATCCTTGCGTTCCAGTATTCCAAGTATCGCTATAACAGGCTTATCCAGTGATGAGGTAACTCTGAAAAGTGCATTGACTCCGTCATAATTATGGCTTCCGTCAAGGATTACAAGCGGATTATCGCTTATAATTTCAGTTCTGCCGATAATCTGAACCTCTGAAAATGCTTTTCTGATATTATCATAACTTACCGAAAAACTGTTTTTGCGGAGTATGTCCATACATTCAATTGCTGTACATGAATTCTGTATCTGATGCAGACCATTCATTTTAACAAAATACTCCTGATTTTTATATATAAATCTGCTCCCTCTGATATTCTGAGAAATTATCTGCAAATCGTTCTCATTTGGGATTATAAGCTGAGAATTCATCATTTGAGCAATATCCGAAACCACCTTTATACAATCATTATAATTTCCCATTGAGAGAATACAAGGTCTGTCCTTTTTGATTATTCCGGCTTTCTGACGGGCGATTTTCTGAATGGTATTTCCAAGTATTGCCTCATGGTCATACGATATTGATGTCAATATGCTGACGATTGGATTTTTTATAATATTCGTTGCATCGAGAAGTCCTCCAAGACCTGTTTCGAGGAATACTATATCGCACCTCTCCTGAACATAGTAAAGCAATGCTATGGCAAATGTTATTTCAAACTGTGAATAGTATCTGCCCGAAACGGATTTACTGACCTTTTCGCATATATCCCCGACTGTCTGCTGTGGAATATTAATATTATTTATTCTTATTCTGTCCTCATAGCACAGCATAAAAGGAGAGGTAAACTGTCCTGTTTTATATCCTGCATTTATGAAGACATTCGAGCATAATTCCAGTACAGAGCCTTTTCCGTTTGTACCTGCGATATGCACAAATTTAAGCTTGTCCTGCGGATTGCCGAGTTTTTCAAGCAATTCGGCAATGCGTGAGAGGTCATTTACTTTTTTGCCCAGCCGGCTGAATGATGAAATAAAATCCATAGCCTGATTAAAATTCATAGAAAATACTGCTCCTTATAATTATATGTATGACCATCAGAAAAAATGATGATTTTATGATAATTATACTATAATGATTAAGATTTGTCCAGTATGGTATAATCAATCAGCTGAATAAGACAATATATCATTTTTTGAATACAAATATTCATTGAAAATATCAGGCTGTTATATTATAATATTATCAGGGATTTTATTATATTAACGTGAGTTCGATAGATTTATTTTGTAATGGCGAACTATATTCGCCAGTC
>JBJEQS010000318.1:0-7273 GCA_051881875.1 Oscillospiraceae bacterium | reverse complement strand
CGGCGAACTCATAAGAATACCTCTTAATATCCCTGCCTCTCAAAATCGGTCGAATAATTTCGGCACTTTTGGGGTCGGCAGCAATTAGTTCAGCTTTTTTCTTTCCGTCAATGATGAAAGCTTCATTAAAACCAGTTTTTATTCCGTAATTAATACTTATGTCCCAGTCCTTAAGAGGTACTCCAATACTCTCGATTTTCCTCTTAATAGACTGCTCAATGGGAGAAAGGATAACCCAACTTGCAGAATTGTCAAAGCGGTTTTCCATAGAATTCTGCTGAAAATATCCGCTCAAATTATTTCGCCAGTTGGAATACTTAATAATGCAGGCTGCCGTTTTATTCTGATTTTTGCTTTTACGGTACATCAGAATGTTAACGTCCACCGTTGCACTATCAAAAACCTTTTCTCCCGCAAAATCAATCAACTGCATAGGATCAGTCTGCGTTGCCAGAAAATCACGCAATGCTTCGCCATACCCTGCCTTCATCCACTTGTTTGAAGTAATAAATGCAAGGATACCGTCTTTTTTCAAAAGCTTATATGCAAGCTCATAGAACAAACAATATATGTCACCCGTGCGTGCATAGGTTTTATAATCCATTTTCTTAAGTTTATCAGCTTCTTCATGCATAGACTGCAGCTGTATGTATGGTGGGTTTCCTATCACCACATCAAAACCTATAAACTTGCCTTTTTCATCCAATATTTCAGGAAATTCAAATGCCCATTCGAATGCTGAATCAAAGGTTGAATCTGATTCGGTAAAAAAAGAGATCTGTTCATAAAGCCTGTGGACTTGATCTTTCGTATCAGATAATTCGTTGAGCAAAGCCTTCTTTTCAGACTTGTCAGAAACAGATTTATATTTTTTGACAAGTTCTTTATAACTATTTATTAATTTCCCTGTATCTTTATCTGTTTGTACTTTTTTACCTATAACAAAATCGATTTTCGACAGCAAGGAATTACCTACCTTAATATTAATATCAATATTAGGCAGCGTTTCCATTATTCCGTTTTTATAATAAGCATTTTTAAGTAGTTCAATCCATAATCTAAGCTGACAAATATGTACCGCCTTCGGATTGATATCAACACCAAATAGGCAATTTTCAATGATTATTCTTTTTTCATTGAATAGTGTTTCTTGTATTTCTCTTGATTCATTATTGTTTTTATCATATATGAAAGGATTGCCGTTACCGTCACGAACTGCAAGAACATCATCTTCTACTGTTATTTCATATTCTTTTATGCGCTCAGTAGAATTGTATTTGAATAAAACGCCGAGCTGCTTTTTTACAGCAATAATTCTGTTGAGTACAGATACAAGAAAATGTCCCGAACCTACAGCAGGATCACATATTTTAATTGAATTAATAATGTTATTGATCTTTATTCTTTCATCACGATTATTGATCTTATCTTCTATTTCTGATAAGTCCTTACATTTCCAGTTCATACCCACATTTACAGATTTAAGAACTGCTGTTTCTACGGCTTCCTTGGCAATATATTCGGTTATTACAGAAGGAGTATAGTTTGCGCCGTCTTTATAACCGTTGAGCTTTTCAAATATCAGTCCCAAAACTGCAGCATCAATAATTTCCTTTTGATTCGAGCAATTATCTGCATCTATGTCAGATGTAAAATTATAGCTATTCAGAAAATCTATAATGTATTCGAGTAGAGGAAGCTGTTTTGGAGCTTTATTGCCTAAAACAGATTTTTGCTTTCTGTTAACTGAATTATTATGCAGATATCGTATATGGACATTTCCATTTTCAAGCGTACTTCTCTCAAAAAGAGAGCTATTGAGATAAGGGATCTTGCTGAATTTATCTTGAAATTCAGACTCAGATCGATCCTTAGTTCCAAGAACATCAAAAAACAGATTCTGCAAATCGTCAAAGGTTGTTATCTTGTCATGAGATATAATGTGATATTCAGGTGTGTCGCTGTTGAATGAAATCAGCTGTCCTTCGAATAGTTTTATAAACAGAAGTCTATTTATCCATATAATAACTATTTCAAAGGTTAACTCATTGATCTTATTATCATCAACCTCTTTATCTTTTAGCAAATGATATACCTGATCTGAAAGAGAATTCTTTATTGTAGGATCAATTTCAACAACAAGTTTATTATCCTGAAATTTTTCTTTTAAGCCCATTATATATAACAGTTCGTGGTAAAAATTGCTGTTAAGGGAATGGGGTTCATAGTTTATACGTGGTGTGTTTTTCAGCAAATAACTCTCGGAGAGTATCTTATAAAGATTGGATAAATTCTGCTTTTTTGATACACATTCGGATATATCAAAAAAAATATAATCCAATTCTTCTGTTATGTTCTTTTTTTCAAAGTGCTGTCTTAATTCTTCATAAAAAGCAGGGGTATCTTTACTATATGGCAGATTGCCATTTTTATACTGCCAAAAACGCTTTTCGATCACGCCATCAACTATATTATGAACTGCTGCAGAGTCGATCAAAAACCATTTTAAACCATCGGTAATTATTAAGCGGCGCACTTCTGCCGTAGTAGATACCATTGCTTTTGACTTTGAAACATCTATTGTTTTTTCGAGATAATAATAAACAGCTTCCCATAAAGCTTTTTTATTGATATTATCTTCGCTAATCATTTCTGCCTTATTCTGTGGTGCTTTAGCTTCAATAATGGCAAGCAGATTTCCGTTCTCTTTTATTGTACTATCAATATTTCCATCTGTATTGATTGAAAAACGGCTGTCACTATAAAACGACATACGCAAAAAGTCATTGATGATATTCTTTATGTGTTCTTCATTTTCATTGTTGGAAACTGCAATATTTATTTTTGAAATATATGAATTTAAAGCTGTTTTGAACTCTGATAAAATATCAGTTGAAATATTTCCTTTGGGTAACGCTAACTTTTTGGTATCCGCAATTTTAATAATTGACATTACATTCACACTCCATTTTATACTATGATGCAAATAAACGTATTATTATTTTAGTCAATTATACCATATTATGTTGTATATGTCAAATTCTGCAGCTATCAAATGTTTGTTTTTGTACAAAAGCTATATTGGGTGATATACAAATATTGGTATGCAACACAAAAGCGTTACCATTCACTTCGAACGATAACGCTTTTTTATCAGAACTCCAATGGCTTCTTTCCTTGATACTTCTCAAAAATATTGTAAATTTCCACGAATTCCTCTATTGTAACAGCGTGATTGCCAAATTCCTGTGTGATCTTTATTCCGGGCATGCCGAAAGCATAAACTTTGTTATTTAGATTTACATATATCCACGGGCAGCTGGAAAAAAAGCCGTGCTTTCCCCAGCTTTTAAATCCGTTTCCAGTCAGCCATTTGTAAAAATCCGATTCATAGCCTGCTTTTAAACTTTCATCATATACAAGAACAGCAGCAGAACCAAAAGAAATTCTATTCATATCATCGGATATTTTCTCATCCTCGCAAAGCCTGATAACGATCATATCTTCAATATCTATCTGACCGACATCGCATGGCTCTCTGTTTTTAAGATATGTTACTAAACAAAGAGCATCAAACGCTTTGTTTATCTTGTCCACAAGCTCTGCGGTTCTTCGCTTGTAGCCGAAATCTTTTAACAGCGTGCGGAGCTTTATTTTCTTACAGTTGATACCCGAATACATAAGCTGAAGTTTTATAAGCTTGAAGTAAGCACTAAAGCAGTCATAATCCTCTTCGTAGGGCGTAATACCGCATTCTCCGACTTCCCACATAATGAACCGGACTTCATCAAATGTTTCATTATCCGATTCGCATAATATCATAATATCGGAAACGGTCTTTTTAAAGTCAAGAAAATCATTCTTGTATGCAGATGCAATCGAATCATTATGATTTTCAAAAATGTCTTTAAGAATATCATTTTGCTCTTTATGTGTAAGATCACTTATGATGAAAAATCCGGCAATATCCTCGGGTACAAAGTTATATTCTGTGCCGATCATATCTTGTCACTCTTTCTCATGTTGCAGGCAGAGCATAATACCTGCAGATTATTTGCTACAGTCAAGCCGCCCTTTGACATTGGGATGATGTGGTCGATCTGCAGCCTTTCTCTTGTTCTGTGCCTTTCACCGCACATAGCACAAACATATTCACCTGCGATGTTTTTGGAGGCAGAAAAAATCTGTTCTTTAAGTTTAACTCCATACTTCGGATAAAGCTCAATTATTTTCTGCAATGGGAATTTCTCAAGATCACGCTTTTCCGATTCACTCTGCGGTTCGGTATTTGATATCTGAATATATCCGTCAAGCTTGTCAAGCTCAATGTCGATCATCTTCTTGAAGAAAACAAGATTAGTATAATAGATCGGAATAATACTGCCCGGTTCGTTCCAAAGCTCCTCAATATACTCCTTTTTCTCGCTTCTTCGCATATCCTCATCATGAATTTTCTTCGCAATTGCGGTCACATCAAGCTTCTTGCGGTCAAGCTCATCAAACGATACAAATAGCGGTGCAACTTCCTTCTGTGCAAAAAATTTCAAAAGATATTCTATATCCTTTGGATTGCAGGCAGGAATCATACTTTCATCAAAATAGTTGTTTAAGCAATAATCAACTATTTTGGAAAACTTGTAATCGGGAATTGTTTCTTCATCAATGCCATATTCCTTCATTATATTTGGCAAGTCAGAAATAAGATTTTTATATGCCGCTTCGGTGCTGTTGTAAACAAGTATCTGGTGATTGCATTCAAAAGTTGAGAATGAATACATTCCGAGAGGAATACGCTCAATGGCGGAAATACTGTCAAGAGCAGATGTATCAACAGTTGAATCAGCCATTAATGCAAATTCTTCTATTTTTGAAATTGCTACAAGACGGATATTATTATCACGTTTTTCAGCGGATGTTTCCTTCTCCTTATATTCGGAATTTGTGAGCGTTTCGGGGTTTACCCAAGCGATCTTGTCATTCCAGTCATCAACAAAGCTGACAACATAGGCTTCCTTGGTACCTCCTGCTTTTTCACCGCGAAGAGCACGGCCAACCATCTGCGTCATAAGCACAGTCGAAACCGTCGGACGAGTAAGAAAAACAGTATGTGTTTTGGGCAGGTCTGTTCCTTCGGTAAGAATATTTACATTGATAAGGACTTGTATCTCGCCGTTTTTGTATTTATTGATTTTTTCTTCATTATCTTTGTTTGAAACTGTTATGCCTGTTATGGAATCTCTGATAGATGAAACTATGTAATCCGATTTTATACCGTATTGCTTGCCTTTTTCATTGAATAACGCATTAAGTGCAATTGCGTGAGTCTGATTTACAGCAAAAACAATAGTCGGACCATATTTTTCATGATCCTCCATATACTTATTTACAATCAAGTTGTTACGATCCTTACTGGCTGCAATCTCATTTGCAATTTCCTCAGGAATAAGGTCGAGATTTTCAATATTTTGCATTGCTTTCACGCCAAGATGAGTGGAAAAATTTATATCTGTAGGATATGGTACAAATGACGGGGTCGATAGAATTCCCTTTTTGATAAGAGTTTCAAGATCGGTTTTGTAAACAATATCATCGGTGAAGATCTGCTTTAATGCTCCCTGCTCATCATCGGAAGTACGGAACGGCGTTGCTGTCAGACCAAGCATTTTCATGGATTTTGCATGATGTTCAACATACTTGATTATTTTCTTATAGGATTTTGCAACAGCGTGGTGAGCTTCGTCAATAACAAGATAAACATCTTCACCGCGTAACCATTCATCAAGCTTATCAAGACTGTGAATAAGACTGTCCTTTCCTGCAATAAGAATGTTATCATCCTTCTGGATATGTATAGGCTTATCATGCATACCGGAAATAATTCGGTAATTGAACACGGTCCGATTGATCATATCATCGGTATAAGCATTATTTTTAAAAGATTCTGCTGCCTGCTCCAAAAGTAGATGTCTGTGAGCGATCCAAAGTACCTTTTTCTCTTTGTCAACAGCATTTTTCAAAAGCCAATATGCCGCTGTCAGAGTCTTTCCACCACCTGTCGGAAGGACAAGCAAAGAACGAAATGTGTCATTCTTGTTTATTGCATCAATTTTCTTTATTGCTTCTTCCTGATGCTCATAAAGCTGTCTTGGATTCTTTCCGTTTGCAGGAGTGATTGTTTGACAATTAATATTTTCAACTACTATTGGCATTGCGGTCATTCCCCTTTTTATAAGAAATCTTTAGAAGAATTATATCACGTTTTTAGGATTAGTGCAATGCTTTTTTATTTAAAAGAAGGTTCAGATGTTCAATTGTCCGATAAATCGGACAGCAAATTCTTCTGTCTTCTTCAAAACCACATATTTATTCTTTCAGTAAAAATGAAATATGGGGTGATTATGACATTATATTTTTTGAAAAAGCGTGCAGGACTGCAAGCGCAGAAAAATACATACTTTTTCATTTCTGCCGAAATACTTTATGTAACGATCGTCCCTAAAACCTCAATATTATATTTTGAATAGAATGAGAAAAATAGCTTTTCTCAAAATGTCGATATAGCATAGTCGACAGCGAAAGGTGGGACCACCTTCTACGCCTGCTGTCTTGCAAGCTGAAAATAATCTATCTATATAGAAAAATGAGTTTTGGGCATTTTTCCGAAAAGTAATATTACTTTTCTATGCTTGCTATCCTGCAAGCATAATGACTATATACCTCTATCCAAACCGAGAACTGTACAGTTTTTCTTCGCTTGCGAGTGTTTCCGAAAAGATATGTATCTTTTCCACGCTTGCGAGCTTTCACCCATAAAGTCATATGACTTTTCATCGCTTGCGAATATCCGCCAACAAAACATATTCAACAAGGTAGAAAATCATTTTCTCCACTTTTTGATCGGATCACTTTTACCGCATTCGTCAGAAGTAGCAGGAAAGCTCATCATCCATTCCGCATATTCTTTCTCGGTGATGATTTTTTCACTCAGCTCTTTTCTGCGAAGCTGCCATTCCGAAAGAAATTCATTTAGCAGGTGATTATGAAACTGAATAGCAGACTGTGGATTTCCTAATTCATCGGAAACGGAGATAATTGAGAAATTGTTGGTGTGATGTTTTTTCGATTCCTGCTCCAAGTCAAAAAGCAGATGAATAAAAGTTTCGGTATTTTCCAAAGACGGATTTTTCAGAGAATTGATATTTACGTCAAGTATTTTTGCTATCTCCGACAGCAATTCCGATTTCGGCGTTCTTGTGCCGCTTTCATATTGAGC
>JBJEQS010000317.1:0-7299 GCA_051881875.1 Oscillospiraceae bacterium | reverse complement strand
TTTGTCAAACTTTTTCCAAAAAAAGTTTGTGCGAACGCAGTTCGCAGAACAGGAATTATAAGTTTATCAATAAAAAACGGAAGCAATAATAAATATTGCTTCCGTTTTATTCTGTTAATTATCAAATCATATTAATAATAATATTCTTCTGTACGCTTGTAATACTTTGCAACATTGTCATTTGAACTGAGTGTAAAGCATATATATCCGCTGCATATGAGTGCTATTGCATAGAATATTATACTCTGTGTTGTATCCACCTTTGATGGTATCATCGTGCTTATAGGGAAAAGCATAAGCAATGTGTTAAGTCCGAATATGAACGATGATATTTTCTTCATAACGGGTACTTTGAATATCGCAATTACTGATGAAACTATGAGAGCAAACGCATAATAGAAAGTTGCGTCTGATAATTTCAGGAATGTGTCCTTGACGCCCTCCTGAAAATCAAGCTTCATGAATACTGAAAGGCATACACTTGAAACAATGCCGAGAATCATGCAGATTATAACAAGTTTTTTGCCTTTTTCCGCCATAGCCGCATTCTGTGCAATCATCAGCTGACGGTTCATTTCACGTCTTGCTGCTTTCTGCTCATCAGTAAGCTCCTGTTCCGGAGCACCCTGTTCAGCGGCAAGTCTTTTGCCCTCCTCCTTTGCACGTTCAAGGTCGGGGTCAATATAACTCCTTACCGGCGGAGGTGCCGGTGCAGGTTCATCATCAAGCTGTGCGGCGGCAACCTGCTGCTGCAATGCATCGGTGCGTGATGATGTATTTACATATGTATTTTCATCAAGCTGGGGAGCAGCAATATCATCAAGAGAATTCTTTCTTGACTGTGACGCATCATAATAAGTATCCTCAAGCTGAGGAGCTGCTATATCGCTGAGGGAATTTCTGACGGTCTTTGAGGCATCATATGATGTTTCTTCAAGCTGAGGAGCAGCTATTCCGTCAAGGTTATGGTTTTCATTACTCATAAAAAAATCATTCCTTTCGCAATATATTAAGAATTATCTTTCGATAATCTGTGTTCTGTCAGGGCCTACGCCAATCATGGCAACATGACATTCACAGAGTTCTTCAAGTCTTTCTATGTATTTTTTGCAGGCTTCAGGGAGTTCATCAAAGGTTCTGCACTTTGAAATATCCTCATCAAAGCCCTCTGCAACCTCATAAACCGGTTCACATTCGCAGAGTTCCTCAAGTGATGCAGGGAAATGCTTTATTACAGAACCATCAGGCTTTTTGTAGCCGTTGCATATTTTAAGTTCGCCAAGACCGCTGAGAGTATCAAGCTTATTGATTGCAAGACCGTCAAGACCGTTTACTCTTACTGAATGACGTACGATAACAGCGTCAAACCAACCTGTTCTTCTCGGACGGCCTGTTGTAGTGCCGAATTCACCGCCGACATTTCTTATCTTGTCGCCGATTTCATCATCAAGCTCTGTCGGGAACGGACCTTTTCCGACTCTTGTTGTATAAGCCTTTGCAACACCGATAACATTTGTTATAGTCTTAGGGCCTACGCCTGTACCAACACATACGCCTGCTGAAAGAGGGTGTGATGATGTAACGTATGGATATGTACCGAAATCGATGTCGAGAAGTGTAGCCTGAGCACCTTCAAACATGATGGTTTTTCCAGCCTTTGAGGCTTCATATGTGATAACGGAAACATCATCAACGTATTCGGCAAGACGCTTTCCGTATTCAGTATATTCAGCAATAACAGCTTCAATGTCAACAGCTTCGCCGCCGTAAACATCTGTTATTATTTTATTTTTAAGCTTTCCGGTTGAACGAGCCTTTTCAGCGAATATTTCAGGGTGAACGAGGTCATATATTCTGATGCCGCATCTTTCATACTTATCCATGTAAGTAGGGCCGATACCTCTCTTTGTAGTGCCTATATCGGAATTTCCTCTGAATTTTTCAGAAAGACCGTCAAGGATAATATGCCATGGCATAACGACATGGGCTCTCGGGTCAATGCGGAGGTTTGCGGTTGAGATGCCTTTTTCTTTAAGCGAATCAAGTTCACCGATGAAATCTTTCGGGTCAAGAACAACTCCTGCACCTATAAGGCAGAGAGTATCGGGATAAAGGATACCTGACGGGATAAGATGGAGCTTATATGTCTGACCATTGCTTACAACGGTATGACCGGCATTATTGCCGCCCTGTGAACGAACAACTACTTCAGCTCTTGAGGCGAGTATGTCAATGATTTTACCCTTACCCTCGTCACCCCACTGAGTTCCGACTACAATATTAGCAGGCATTAGAAAATTCTCCTTTCAGATTAAAGAAAATATAATCAAAAAAATAAGGCGGACATAAAAAAGTATAATTATCCGCAGTAATCTACCAATATAATATTATATCAGCTTTCATACACTTTTTCAAGTGCAAATTATACATTTTCTGTCCGCATAATAAAAAATTCAAATAAATTTAATGTTATACTTGAAAAAAGTCTGTATTTAGTGTTATAATTAAGATGAGTTCAGCAACTGAAAATTTCATACGGCGACTTGCAGTCGCCCAAACTTTTTTTGGAAAAAGTTTGACCAAAACTTGCGGCGAGCCGCCGCCGGCATTTTCGTTGCTTTATTTACTTATAATATGTTGCCTTATGGCTCGACCGCTTGGATAAATCAAAATACTTAGAATTATCAGCTTTCATATCCGGTATCATAGCTGAATTTTTTTCTCACAGCATAGCATATTCCATACCCCGCAAAGCTGAGAAAAAACCAACCTATCGAATAAGGAAAGCATATCTGTCCGCCTATATTCAGCGGCATATCAGAGTAATCCCACACATTCCAGTGCAGATGATTGTTTACTATCATTCCGACTGTGAATTCCATAAATGTAATGATAAGTGCCCCAGCTATGCACTTCACTCCGAGCGGCAGTTCTTTCAGAAGATAATCCGCTTCATAGAGCAGTACAAGGCATAATCCGCCTGTAAGACACATAGTCCAGTGTGTAAAACCTCTTGTTGCTATCTCGATAAGACTGTACATAAATGCACCAATCAGGAAAATATACATTCTCTCACCAATTGCTTTCATAAATATTTCACCTTCCTGTCATATTTTAATGTTATTATTTTCATAAAAGATGTATTTATGCACATTTTAATTATATAAATATGTTTGTATTCAAAGGACATATTCTGTCCCAATAATTTACGAAAGGTAAGAAGAAGTATGCGAAAAAGTTGTATTTTAATGCACATCTCAAGTCTTCCGTCAGATTATGGTATCGGAAAATTCGGCAAAGCGGCTTTTGATTTTGTTGATTTTCTTGTTGAATGCGGTGTGAAATGCTGGCAGATACTGCCCCTTTCACCTACAAGCTACGGCGATTCACCATATTCATCATTTTCATGCTTTGCCGGAAATCCATATTTCATTGATTTTGAACAGCTGAAACAGGAAGGACTCCTCAAAAAATCAGATTATGAAAGCATCAAATGGCAGGACAGCCCCTCAGCTGTAAATTATACTAAAATATACAATAACTGCTTCAAAGTTCTTAAAACCGCATATAAAAACTATAAACAGGAACTTTCGAGCCATTACCTTGAATTTGTATCCAATAATAAGGAATGGCTTGATGACTATGCTCTTTTCATGGCTCTGAAATTTAAAAACAACGGTCTGCCATGGTATGAATGGGATAAAGAACTCGCAATGCGTGACAAAGACGCTTTGAAACTGGCTGAAAAAGAACTTGAAAAGGATATTGAATTTTTCAAGTTTATACAGTATAAATTCTATAAGCAGTGGAATATACTGAAAAAATATGCAAATAACAGAGGTATTGAAATAATCGGAGATATGCCGATATATGTTGCATATGACAGCGTTGATGTATGGGCAAATCCCGAACTTTTCTGCCTTGACGCTGACAGAAAGCCGATTGATGTTGCCGGCTGTCCTCCCGATGATTTCTCGCCGACAGGTCAGCTCTGGGGCAATCCTCTCTATGACTGGGAATACCATAAAAAACAGAATTTTACATGGTGGGTAAAGCGTATAAAATTTGCCGCCAAAATATATGATACCGTAAGAATTGACCATTTCCGAGGCTTTGAAAGCTATTATGCAATCCCGTTCGGCAATGAAACTGCCGAAGACGGCGAATGGCGTAAGGCTTGCGGAAAGGAGCTTTTTGCTGAGGTAAAGGCTCAGCTCGGAAATGTCAGCATTATCGCTGAAGACCTCGGATTTATCACTCCCGAAGTAAGAGAACTGCTCGATTATACCGGTTTCCCCGGAATGAAAGTCCTTCAGTTCGGATTCAGCGATTCATCAAATGAACATCTTCCGCATAATTTCAAAACTTCAAACTGTGTAGCCTATACAGGTACTCATGACAATGAAACCTTAAAAGGCTGGGTTGCTGAAATGTCCAAGGAAAACATAAAATTCTGCAAGGAATACCTCAATGTTATCAAAAAGAGGGATATTCCATGGGCAGTCATAAGAGCAGCATGGGCAAGCGTGGCTCAGACAGCTGTCGCTCAGATGCAGGATTTTCTTGAATGTGACGCTTCCGGAAGAATGAATACTCCGTCAACTGTCGGAAATAACTGGCAGTTCAGAACTCGCTCCGAGGACTTCTCCCCGAAGCTTGTCAAGAAAATCACTAAGCTTAACAGACTTTATAACCGTATGCTTGTTTCAGAGCAGAATACCGCTGAAAATAAAAGCGATGAGGGCGTAAGTCTGGCAAATATACTGAATAAACTGGATGTGTAGAATTATGAATAAGGAAATTTTTATCACTGATTTCAAAAATCAGCTTATGAAGAAGCATAATGTTTCGCCTGAAAATGCTCAGGCATGGCAGATTCATGACGTAACAGGCGACCTTGTTATGAACATGATTGATGAAAACTGGAAGAAAAGTCAGGAAAAGCATCTCTCAAACAGATGTGCATACTATCTCTCAATGGAATTCCTGATGGGACGTGCAGTATTTAACAATCTGCTCTGTCTTGGCATATATGATGAGGTTGAACAGGCTCTTTCGGAATGTGGTGTATCACTTTCAGCAATGGAGGAAATTGAGGACGCCGCCCTCGGAAACGGCGGTCTTGGCAGACTTGCCGCCTGCTTCCTTGACAGTGCTGCTTCACTCAATCTCCCGCTTGACGGCTATGGCATACGCTATAAATACGGTCTTTTCAAGCAGTCAATCGTCGATGGTTTCCAGTGCGAAGAAGCTGACAACTGGACAAAATACGGCGATGCATGGTCAAAACGCTGTGAAAGCGAATCTGTTATAATCAACTATAACGGTCAGTCAGTCAAGGCGGTACCGTATGATATGCCGATAATCGGCTGCAAAACCGATAATACAGGCACATTAAGACTGTGGCAGGCTGAACCTGTAAATGAATTCGATTTCAGACTTTTCAATGAACAGAAATATCTTGAAGCAAGCAGGGAAAAGGTATATGCAGAGGATATTTCAAGAGTTCTCTATCCTAATGATGACACAATAGAGGGCAAAAAACTCCGTCTGAAACAGCAGTATTTCTTCAGCAGTGCATCTCTCACAGATATACTCCGCAGACATAAGGCACGTTTCGGAACTCTTGACAATCTTGCTGATTATGTCACAGTACAGCTTAATGACACTCACCCTGTAATATCCATTCCTGAGCTTATGCGTCAGCTTATGGACAATGAGGGATACTCATTCGACAAGGCATTTGCAATAGTATGCAAGGTATTCAACTATACAAACCATACAATCATGGCAGAGGCTCTTGAAAAATGGGAGTGTTCACTGATTGAGGAACTCCTCCCGAGAATTTTTGAAATAATCATCATGATTAACGAAAAATTCATCTCGGATATGTATGTAAAAGGTCTTGAGGAAAAGGACTTTTCCGGCATGAAGATTATCATAGGCAATCTGGTTCATATGGCTCATATGGCTATATACTGCTCATCATATGTAAACGGCGTTGCTGAAATCCATACGCAGATTTTAAAGGATACAGCCCTTGCTTCATGGTATAAGGTATTCCCTGAACGATTCCAGAACAAGACAAACGGCATCACTCAGAGAAGATGGCTTGCACTCTGCAACAGAGAACTTTCTTCAATGATTACGGAACTCCTCGGCAGTGATGAATGGATTGTAAAGCTTGATGAACTCAAAAAGCTTGAAAAATATGCTGATGACAAGGCTGTCCTTGAAAGATTTGATTCTATCAAATCCGCAAAGAAAAAACAGCTTGCTGATTTCATTCTTGCAAAGGAAAATATCAGCATTGATGAAAACAGCATTTTCGATATACAGATTAAGCGTCTGCATGAGTATAAAAGACAGCTTCTCAATGCGTTCTCAATCCTTTACATCTATTTCGGCATAAAGGACGGCTCAATCAAACTGAAAAAGCCTGTTACATTCATATTCGGTGCAAAATCTGCTCCGGGATACAGACGTGCCAAGGGAATTATCAAGTATATCAATGAAATAGGCAGAATAATTTCCGAAGATGATGAAGTTAAAAATCTCATCAAGGTTGTATTTGTATCCAACTATAATGTTTCATATGCTGAAAAACTCGTTGCCGCCGCCGATATATCCGAACAGATTTCAACAGCCGGCACAGAAGCTTCCGGTACAGGAAATATGAAGCTTATGCTCAATGGTGCGGTAACTCTCGGAACATATGACGGTGCAAACGTTGAAATTGTTCAGGAGGCAGGCGAGGAAAATAATTATATCTTCGGTGCAAGAGTTGAGGAATTAAAGGAAATTATGCCAAAATATAACAGTAGAAAGATTTTTGCTGAAAATGAAAAAATCCGCAGAGTTGTCAATACTCTTATTGATGGTACAGTATCAGACGGCGGCACAGGCACATTCAGAGAGCTTTATTTCTCACTCCTCGATGGTGCAAGCTGGCATTCACCTGATAATTACTATCTGCTCGGCGACCTCGAAAGCTATGTTGAAGCAAAACTCAGAGCATTTGATGATTATACAGACAGAATGTCATTCATAAAGAAGCAGTGGCTCAATATGTGTAATGCCGGAAAATTCAGTTCTGACAGAACTATTGCAGACTATGCAGAAAATATCTGGCATATCAAGAGCGTATAATTGCTGAAAATTTTATAAATAAAATTCTCCCTGTATCATTATGATACAGGGAGTTTTTGGATTATAGCATAAATTCAGTAAAATAACGTAAGTTTGACAGGTTTATTTGTGTACGGGCGAACTGTGTTCGCCCAAGCTTTTTTTGGAAAA
>JBJEQS010000316.1:0-1721 GCA_051881875.1 Oscillospiraceae bacterium | reverse complement strand
ATCCTCCTTATAAGATATCTTTTTTTCTCTATTATAAGTATAACATATCTAACGGTAGATTGTCAATAGAAATCGCAAAAGTAATTCATCTATCTTTGTAGAAATATTTCGGCAGGTTTTGTATATAATTAACATATGTGTTATAGTCCATTTCTTTTCAGGAAACAAAACTATTTTTTCTCAGCCGTTAGCACATCAAATAACTCATACAGTTTCCGATCACTAATATTTAGTGCATCGAAATAAGCCTTATCGAAACGCTCAAGATCATCATATTCATTTCTTTTACGTTTGTTTGAGCTTTCCCTGTTTATCTCAGTAAGCTCTTTCAGTTTCTGACGGAGCTGAGCTATGCCCTCCAAACCGATCGTATGCTTTTCTTCGGCTCTGTCTATTCGCTGTTTCCATTTACGGTAGAGATTATTGTATAGAGCTTCGTTTTCGGATAGATTCCCATAATAAACCATAGTATTTTGTGACTTCTTTTTCTTACGACATTTTTCTGAGCAAAGAACATCACCGTGCTTTTTTCCTGATAAAAAAAAAGAATTGCAACTCATACATTTCCTCGGAAACAGTCTTATACTATATATAACATCAAGATAATACTGTAATAACAGTTTAAAATTATATTCGATAGCCATATACAGCTTATCATCCACATAAAAAGCAGCAAGTTTATCTGATATACTATGTTTATCAGAATAACAGTTCATCACATTACAGGAAGAATATCTATGTTCGCCGTTTAAATGCAAGTGTCTCTGTGCTTCAAAGAAATCATCAGTAAGCAAAGGTGTTATCTTTTTTTCAGAAAAACAAGCGAGATATTCTGCTGCCGCATTATACCGCTCAGGCTTGTCCGTCTGATCTGCAAAGTCAAATAGCAGCTCTCCCAGTTCCCGGACACTTGTTGTCTCTTTTCCACCTATACTATATATAATGTATTCCTTTTTATTATATAGGTCAAGAGACACAGCAAAAAATGTATTCATCAATTCCAGCCTTTCTTAAAATTTACTGGCGTTTACCTTCCGCTCTGAGTTTGCGCCGCTTTGTATTTATGCGTTCACGTTCTGGTGCAAAGTAGGATTTAAGTTCTTCATCAGAAGCCTTATGTACCTCATTTTCAAACAGATATAGATACATTCTGTGGCTACAATTATTGCTATAAAGCTCCTTTCCACAGTTTTCATTATTTTTCAGATATCCTTGTTTTGCCCATTGTCTTTCGGTTTGACATATTAGATCCGTACAGAGGTCTGTTTTATATTCCGATGTGAAGTTGTCCCAATTTTCACAGTTTATTTCTCTATCCATAGCTTTTGAGAAGAGCCTTCCACGTTCATCCTGTGCTTTTATAAAGGCTAATAATCTGCCTTCATCTCCTTCTTGATAATCTCCGAGATAGCTTTTTATAATTGCACCAAGAATAATTTTTTCCTTTGTGTCTTGTTTGCGTTTCTCGGTAGATAGTTTAGCTTTAAGAGCTTTCTTTTTTGCTTGTAAAGCCTTTTCTTCTTTTTCAAGTTCTGCAAGGCTTTCTTCTGTAGTTTTGCGTGTACGTTTCTTTGATGTGTTTGTCTCAACTGCTATTTTTGATACACTATCATTTGATGTGGTATTAACAGCAGTTTCAAATTCCTCGTTCATTGTAATCTCCTTTCAGTAGTATTATTTGGAATAAGGTTGTGCTAATCTAAGTATAGCAAATATTGTAT
>JBJEQS010000315.1:0-7322 GCA_051881875.1 Oscillospiraceae bacterium | reverse complement strand
GGGCGAACGAATTTCGCAGAAAAGGAAAATTATTTATAATGAAAAATGCAAGATTACTGGCAGTTCAGCTGCTGGATAAAACATTTCAGAAAAACGGATTTTCAAATATAGTCCTTGATTCAGCACTAAGCGGCGAGGAACTTTCTGCACAGGATAAGAAATTCTGTACAGCTGTATATTATGGTGTTATCGAGAGAAAAATAACGCTCGACCATATAATTTCAGAATATTGCAGTCAGCCGAAAAAGCTTGACGGTACAGTCATAAATATACTCCGTGCAGGACTGTATCAGCTTGCTTATATGGACTCCGTACCCGATAATGCGGCAGTTGATGAGTCAGTAAAGCTTGCAAAGAAAATGAAACGCATGAAATTCAGCGGACTTGTAAATGCAGTTCTCAGAAATTTCATAAGAAATGGTAAAACATATGAGCTTCCGAAGAAAAAATATGACAGGCTTTCGGTTGAATATTCCGCACCTGTGTGGCTTATAAAGAAGCTTACAGATGAATATGGCGGGAATTATGCGAAAGCGGTTCTTGAAAGCTCGGTTAAAAAGCCGCCTGTTACAATAAGGCTCAATCCGTTGAGGGCAGATGAAAAAATCCTTGCGGAAAACAGTCAGGGATATGAATTTTCAAAGGACAGCACAATCCAAAACTGTTATGAACTTATAAGCGGCGGAGATATTACATCAATGCCGGCATTTGAAAATGGTATGTTTCATGTGCAGGATAAAGCGTCGCAGTTATGCTGTATGGCATTAAATCCGCAGAAAAATGATATTGTGCTGGATATATGCTCTGCCCCCGGAGGAAAGGCATTTACAATGGCTGAATTGATGGAAAATACAGGTACTGTATATGCGTTTGATTTGTATGAAAAGCGTGTGGGACTTATAAAAAGCGGTGCAGAACGCCTCGGACTTACAAATATAAAAGCACAGGTCGGAGATGCGTCTGTATTCAATGAGAATATTCCGCAGGCTGATAAGATATTATGTGATGTTCCATGCTCGGGACTGGGAGTAATCCGCAGAAAGCCTGAGATTAAATATAAAAATCCCGATGAATTCAGAGGACTTCCTGAAATTCAGTACAGCATACTCGAAAATGCTGCGAAATATCTGAAAAAAGGCGGGGAGCTGGTCTATTCGACCTGCACTCTGAATAAGGCGGAAAATGAAGAAGTGATAGAAAAATTCCTGAAAAATCATTCCGATTTTGAACCGGTTGATTTTCTGAAAAATCTCGGAGAACCATTTACAGATTTTAAAGCGGTGCTTTCTCCGCAGTATTTCAACTGTGACGGATTTTTCATATCAAAGATAAAGAGGATAAAATAATATTTATGGGAAAAACAGATATTCTCTCGCTTAATCTGAATGAACTTGAGGAGCAGATTTTACTGCTTGGTGAAAAGAAATTCAGGGCAAAGCAGATTTATGAATGGCTGCATATAAAAAAAGTGTCGCAATTCAGCGAAATGAGTAATCTTTCTAAGGAGTTACATACAAAATTAGAAGATAACTTTTATATAAATTATCCAATTATTGCAAAAAAGCTTGAATCCAAGATGGATAATACTGTAAAATATCTTTATGAGCTGTCAGACGGAAATTATATTGAAACAGTTCTTATGGATTATCACCATGGCGACAGTATATGCGTATCCACGCAGTCAGGCTGTAAAATGGGCTGTAAATTCTGTGCATCAGCCATAGCCGGATTTGCAAGAAATCTTGCACCGTCAGAAATACTTGCACAGGTATATCAGACAGAGTGTGACAGCGGCAGAAAAATTTCAAGCGTTGTGCTTATGGGTATAGGAGAGCCGCTTGATAATTTCGATAATGTGCTGAAGTTCATGGAAATTCTCTCGGATAAAAACGGAAACAATATGAGTCTGCGTCATGTAACGCTTTCCACCTGTGGAATTGTTCCTATGATAAATGAACTTGCAGAGCGTAAACTCGGTATAACTCTTGCAGTATCGCTCCATGCGGCTGAAAACAGCAAAAGAAGCGGGATTATGCCGGTAAATAACGCTTATCCGATAGAAGAACTGATACGCTCATGCAGAAATTATATAAACAAGACAGGCAGACGCATTACCTTTGAATATTCCGTTATAAAGGACGTAAATTCATCGGAAGATGATGCGAAAAAGCTTGCCTCACTGCTCAGAGGCATGAACTGTCATGTCAATCTGATACCTGTAAATGCTGTCAGGGAGAGAAATTTCAAAGTTACAGCACAGACGGTAAAGGCATTTCAGAAATATCTGGAGAAATACGGCATAAATGCGACCATACGCAGAACGCTCGGCTCGGATATAAACGCATCATGCGGACAGCTGAGAAGAAATGCCCTTGAATATAAAAATGCCGATTAAAAGGCTTTTATATATATTAAAATTATTCTTGCTTGGGGGTGGAGAATATTTGAAGTTTGTAAGTGCATCGGATATAGGACTTGTAAGGTCTGAAAATCAGGATAATGTATATGTTTCTGAATTTGATGATGGCGTTTTTGCAGTTGTATGTGACGGAATGGGCGGAGAAAACTCCGGAAGTGAAGCAAGCAGTATGGCTATAGAAACCTTGAAAGAAAAGTTTGAGGAATTTTATGACGGCGATTACAGCTATGAAACTATGGAGAAAATTCTCAGAACATCTGTTTCGGCTGCAAACAGCAATGTATATTCTGAGGCTTGCAGCAATTCTGAAAAATTTGGTATGGGTACAACCTGTGTTGCGGCATTTGCTGCCGGAAATCAGGTGAGTATAATAAATGTCGGTGACAGCAGGGCATATATTCTGTGTGATTCCGAACTGCTTAAAATCACTCATGACCATACTGTTGTGAGTATGCTTATTTCTCAGGGAAAAATAACTCCTGAGGAGGCAAAAAGTCATCCGCAGAGAAATATGCTTTTGAAAGCAGTAGGTGTTGAACCGGAGGTTGAACCGGATTGTTTCCTCATTGATGTTCCTGATGATTTTATACTGGTTTTATGTTCAGATGGTCTTTCGGGTTACTGCACAGATGAGGAGATAAAGACGGTGCTGCTCAACAGTACCTTTGAAGAATCAGCCGATGAGCTGATAAAGCTGGCAATAAGCAAAGGCGGCAGGGATAATGTCACAGTTGCACTTGTCGCAAAATAATCGACAGGAGATGGAAAAATGGATAAAAATATCGGCAGAAAGCTTGATGACCGCTATGAAATAACCGAACTTATCGGTGAAGGCGGTATGGCTGATGTCTATAAAGCCATTGATACTATGGAAAATAAAATCGTGGCTGTCAAGATACTTAAAAAGGAATTTGCAGAAAATGAGGAATTTCTGAGAAGATTCCGCAATGAATCAAAGGCAATAGCACTGCTCTCACATCAGAATATAGTAAAAGTGTTCGATGTGGGATTTTCAGATGAAATCCAGTTTATTGTTATGGAATATATTGATGGAATAACACTCAAAAAATACATTGAGGAACAGAAAGTTCTTTCATGGAAAGATTCCGTTCATTTTATAATCCAGATACTTCGTGCATTGCAGCACGCTCATAAGAAAGGAATAGTTCATCGTGATATAAAGCCGCAGAATATAATGATGCTTGATGACGGAACTATAAAGGTCATGGATTTCGGCATTGCAAAATTTGCAAGGGAAGACGGCAAGACTGCGACAGACCAGGCTATCGGTTCAGTTCATTATATCAGTCCTGAACAGGCAAGCGGAGGTCTTACCAATGAAAAGAGCGATATATATTCAGTAGGCGTTATGCTCTATGAAATGCTGACAGGACAGAAGCCGTTCGATACCGATAATCCGGTATCAGTAGCAATAATGCATATGCAGAACAAGGCGATTCCGCCAAGAAAGATAAATCCTGATATACCTGAAGCACTTGAAGCAGTAATACTCAAAGCAATGGAGAAAGACCCGTCAAAGCGTTTCCAGTCTGCTGCTGAAATGATTAAGGCAATAGAGGAATTCAAGAACAATCCTGAACCGATTATCAAAAAAAGAGCTGAAGAACCTGTAAAGGTTCTTAGCAGAGGCGGTTCAGCTGCATATTTTAACTCAGATTCTGATGACACAGATGATGAGGGTGAATATGATGAGTACGATGAAAATGATGAGTACTATGACGATGATGAAGACGGATATTATGATGATGACTATGATGAAGACGATGATGAGGAGGAGGAAGAAGAAAGCCGTTCGCTCTTTATATATATCCTCACAGCGTTTATAATTGTTGTAATCATTGTTGCAGTAATATTCTTCACATCACTTATAAAGAATATATTCGGCGGAGAATCAGTTATAAATAATCGTGAATTCCCGATGGTTGACCTTGTGGGCATGGATTACAATGAGGTGCTTGAAAAATATCCTCAGCTCAATATCAGTGTTGTAGGAAATGCATATTCCGAATATGCTGTTGACGCAATCATTGAGCAGGATGTAGAGCCCGGTACTACTGTAAAGAAAGGCGTTGAAGTAAACGTCAAGCTCAGTAAGGGCGTAAAGATGGTTAAAGTTCCGAACGTTGCGAATATGGATTATATGACGGCACAGAAAGCCCTGGAACAGGACGGACTAAAGGCGGATATGAAGTTTATGACGCATGAAGAAATTCAGGAGGATTATGTAATCAAGACAGAACCGGAGGCTAAGACAGAAGTCGAACCGGGTTCAAAGGTCGTTGTATATGTAAGTAAAGGGCCTTTCGTTACAACAGTTGTAGTTCCTAACTTTGTAGGTATGACAGAAGATGAAGCAAAGTCAAGATGTACCTATGAGGAACTTGAATGGGAAATGATAGAACGTGACTCAACCGAGCCGGCAGGAACAGTAATCGCACAGAGCCTTGAGCCTGATACAAAGGTTGATTCCGGAACAAAGATAACTCTTACAATAAGCAACGGTAAAGCTCCGTCATCAACAGTGCCGGTAACAGTTTCAATTCCTGAAAATGCGGTAGGTACATTCAGATTTATACTCTATGTTGAAGGCGTTCCGACAACTGAAAAATCAAATGTAAATGCAGAATATGCAAGTACAGTAACACTTTCAGTTGAAGGTACAGGCAATCAGATAGTAATTGTTGAACTTACAAATCAGGACAACAACAAGACAGCAGTTCTTGGAAAATACAGTGTAGACTTTGAAAATCAGTCATTCACACCGCTTTCAGAGAAAGCTTATGATGCATTCCTTGAGGTAGATGGTATACAGCTTGCTCCGGAAACACCTGCGGTAATAGAAACAGAACCTGTTCAGACATGGTGGTCACCTCCGCAGACAGAAGCAGCACCTCCTGCTGAAAATCAGCAGCCTGAAGAAAACAACAATCAGGACGCTGATGCAGGACAGGAACAACAGCCGGCTCAGTAATGCATGACGAGGATAATAAAAAATATGATTAAAAATTTTGATGAAAATAACTGTAAAAAGGGTATTATAATCAAAGCTGTCGGGGGACTCTATACAATAGAGTCCCTTGATGGTATATACGAATGTAAGGCGAGAGGAATTTTCAGAAAGCAGAACATATCGCCGCTTGTGGGTGATAATGTAATTATTTCCGATGAAAATGTCATAACGGATATTCTGCCGAGAAAGAATTGCATAATAAGACCGCCTCTTGCAAATCTTGACCAGCTGGTATTTGTTGTATCGACCTGCAAGCCGTCACCTAATCTGATGCTGCTTGATAAGTTTATAGCGGTTGCGGAATACAAAGGCATAACTCCTGTAATAGTCCTTACCAAGACAGACCTTGACAGCTTTGAGAATGTTTTTGAGATATACAGCAATATCGGTATAAGGGTCATACCGATTGATTACAGCAATGCTGATACCGTGCATGAGGCAGCTGATATGCTGAAAGGGAAAATAAGTGCATTGACAGGCAATACCGGAGCAGGAAAATCAACTCTGCTCAATGCGGTGGACAGTACGCTTGATATACCTACTGGAGAAATCAGCGAAAAACTTGGCAGAGGAAGACATACAACACGCCATGCACAGCTTTACAAGCTTGAAAACGGCGGATATATAGCCGATACACCGGGATTTTCAACCTTTGAAACGAATAAGTACGATATAATCCGCAAGGAAGAATTAAGCAGATGCTTCAGGGAATTTGAGAAATATTCGGACGGTTGTCGCTTCAAGGATTGCTCTCATACCAAAGAAAAGGGCTGTGAGGTACTCCGTGCCGTTGCTGATAATGAAATATCGGCAACACGTCATGCGAGTTATGTTGAGATGTATGAGGAAGCAAAGCTTATCAAGGAATGGGAGCTGTAAGGATTATGCAGAAAAAAAGATGTATTATTTTTGCAGGTGCTGAAATGCAAAGCATATCCGATTTGAATATTGACAGCGAAACATTCATAATATGTGCTGACGGCGGATATGAAAATGCCATGAAATTCGGAATAAAGCCAGATATTGCCATGGGCGACTTTGATACCATAGACAGCGAAACTGTAAAAATCTGCGAAAAGGTGATATATCCTCCCGAAAAGGACGATACAGATACCATGATAGCCGTAAAAACCGCCCTTGAGCGTGGATATGATGATATAACCATAACAGGAGGATTAGGCGGAAGACTCGACCATACAATTGCGAATATACAGACGCTTGTATATATAGCCGAACATGGTGCTAACGGACGGATTATGGGTGATGATGACAGCGTGATGATACTGAAAAATTCTTCGGGTATATATAAACGCAGAGATGGATATAAATTCTCACTGTTTTCAATGACGGAAAAATCATCAGGAATAACCACAAAAGGTCTGAAATATAATCTGGATAACGGGGAATTGAAATACAGTTTTCCGCTTGGGGTGAGCAATGAGATAATTTCGGAAAGCTGTGAAATTGAAGTAAAAAACGGTATTTTGCTGATAATTTTTTCAAAGGACATGAACCAAAATTAAAATTCTGAATATACTGCTTTTAGAATGAAATTTCAGGAGGCTGATTTTATGAAAATAGTAGTTATCAAGAGTCCGAAATTACTGGCAGATTTTTTCAGAGTGATATTCAGAATAAAAAAAGAAGAACCGCTTGAATAGTTTATAAGGGCTGTTGTCGTAAATGACAGCAGTCCTTTTTGTGTAATAATTTATAAAAAACGGAAATATAATTAGAAAAGGCGCGATTCGCTTCTGCCTGACCGAAAAATTTATATGCGGAATACTCTTATCTTGTACGATAAGGCATATTAAATTACGTGAGTTCGATGAAAAATTTTAAGAAAAAATAACCGAAAAACAAAAGTTTTGG
>JBJEQS010000314.1:0-1730 GCA_051881875.1 Oscillospiraceae bacterium | reverse complement strand
GGGCTTCGCCCCTTGACCCCACCAGCTTTTTGAAAAAAGCTGGGCAAAAACTTTTTCTTTCGTTTTAAGCTTAATAATAACATTTTGTATCTGCACGACCATTTGGATAAAATATAATAAAAAATTGAGATTGCACCTTGCCGCTTGAAAACTTCAATCAAAAATATTGACATTAATTATATAAATTTGTTATAATTGTATCAGTTTATATACATTATTTATGAACATCAAAGGAAAGACTGCAATTATGAAAACAATTTTTTTAATATTTATGCTTATTACAGCATTAAGCTTATTTATATGTACTTTTTTCAGTGCAGTAATTACAGCAGTAAAAAATATCAAAGCTAAAAAATCAGGAAAATATATAAAATTCAGAAATATAAGAAAACACGGTGTTATTATGCTGATACTGTCATTTTTGAATATGATTTTAAACTATGATTATATTTATCAATATCATCATTCAAATGATATGAATATGGAATACACCAAATACTTACATTCCCAAATAACAAGCGGAATATGGTTTTGCTTTTTTCTTGCATATGCCCTGATACTTATTTTTTCATATGTAACCGTATCAGAAAATTCAGTTATCATTGATATGTCATCATTTCCGTCTGATAAGGTAAAATACAGAATTTATGAAGAAAATTCAAGGGAATATCTTGAAATTTATACAGTCGGAAAAAAGCCTAATTTCAAAACAGATTTATCAGCATTAAACAGTCAGAAATATGAAACTGTATGCGGTATAATAAAAAATAATTACAGCGAATATAATGGCGAAAAATTAAAATACAGATGGGGATATCTTCTTGCAATATTATGTACAACGCTTGTTTTATCAGTATCCTCTGTAATATATTATAAAAATGAAATGCCCTTTATATTTGTCGGAGATAAAATTCTAGAAACTTCATCACATGAGGCACATTTCAGTTATACAGGTTTTGATGACCTTGGATATTATGGCGGCTATTACAGTGTACAGGAAACAAATGACCTTACTCCCGATGATTTGAAAATGCTTAAATATATGCCCAATCTCACAAGCCTTAATGTATGTCAGAATAGTATTGATGATTTAACTGAAATAGGAAAGCTTACACAGCTTGAGGAGCTTTATATCGGCGGAGGTGATGTGTTTGAAAAGCCTGATGATTATTCACCTCTTGAAAACCTTGTAAATCTCAGAAAATTTGTATTTCTGGGTGCTGAAAAATTTAACGGCTTTGAATACCTTGAAAATATGCCTGAACTAAAAAATCTCACACTCACAGCGAGGGATATAACAACTGACGATATAAAGGCGATTGCAAGACTTAACAGCCTTGAAAAGTTAAATCTTGGCTTGTGTACAATCAATGATACATCATTGCTGTCAGAATGTGTAAATCTCAAAGATTTATATATAAGCTATACTAAAATAAACAGCCTTGATTTTTTAAAAAATCTTGATAATCTTGACATTACTCATACTGAAGCTGATGATTATTCAGCATTGCTTGAAATGGATAATCTGAAACATCTTTATGTTGCTGAAAATCAGCTTTCCGAGGATATTATATCAAAGCTGGAAGAAAAAGGCGTTGAAGTGCATTTATGCTGGTAAGTGCGGTCGAGCCATAAAGCAAAAAATTAAAAGTTTTGGTCAAGCTTTTTCAAGCGGCAAGTTGCCGCCTCCGATTTTAAGTATTTTGTTTTATCCAAGCGGTCGGGTAGTT
>JBJEQS010000313.1:0-1739 GCA_051881875.1 Oscillospiraceae bacterium | reverse complement strand
AACCGATTGGATAAAACAAAATACTTAAAACCGGAGGCGGCGACTCGCCGCAAAAGCTTGACCAAAACTTTTATTTTTGGTTATCGAACTCACGTTATCAAATAATAATTAATATTAATACGGCATATAATTTAACATGAACAAGATTAATACGGGAGTGATTGCTTTATGGGCGGAAAAATTCATGAACGTGCAAGAGAGATGATGTATCCCGAAACCAATATACAGATTACCAACAATAAAATAGTTGAAATAGAAAACTGCAAAAAAATTATAGAGTATAATGATATACACATCTGCCTGAGAACATACCTCTATGAGCTGCACATATGGGGAGAAAATCTCTCTGCTGATGATTACGGAGGCGGAGGGATAAGTGTTAGCGGTACGATTAAATCAATTGAATTTGAAGCATTGAGGTTGTAGTACATATGTTTGACAATATCAGAGGAGTTGTGCGTTTTTGTGCAGAAGGCTCCAGGCTTTATCAGTTTATAAATGCCATCAAGGAGAAAGGCATAATATGTAAAAATCAAAGATGCATAAATAATAAATTCTATGGAAATGTGTATAATTCCGATTTTAAATATATAGAGGAGATAGCTTCGGATTATGGCATATCGGTAAATATAGCAGGCAAAAAAGGTCTGATATATAAATTAATGAAATACAGAAAAAGATATGGATTTATGGCAGGACTGATAATAGTACCGCTTTTTATAGTTTTTATATCAGGAAGGGCAGTTATAATTGAGATAAATGGAAATGAGAAGAATTCAGATGAACAGATAATTTCCATTCTTGCAGATGCAGGCATTGAAAAGGGCGGCTCTTTGTCAGATGTCGATTATGGATATGCAGAACAGTATCTGAGGCTTAATCTTGATAATGTTGTATGGGTTGGCATAAGGCATACGGGCTGCAGGGTTGTTGTTGACATTGATGAGGGTGAGGATATGCCTGAAATTATAAGTGAACGGACTCCGGCAAATATAGTATCTGCAAAAGACGCACAGATAGTTTCGGTAAATGTACTTGTCGGACAGCTTGACAAGCTTGTGAATGATGGAGTTAAGAAAGGCGATATACTGATAAGCGGAGTGTATTCGGACGATAAGGGCAATATAAGATGTGTTCATTCTCTCGGAAGCATAATCGGAATATATAATGAAAGCGTTGTATTTTCACAAAGTTTTGAAAATACTGAAAGAAATTCAACGGATAATATAATCGAACAGAATTTTCTTGAAGCATTCGGATTCAGAATACCGCTTTTTATCAAAAAGGATTTACCGTATGATTTTGAATATACTGAAAATACCGAACCATTTGAACTTTTCGGAAAGGAACTGCCGTTTGGCATTGTAAATACTGAATATACAGAATATGTATCGGAAAATGTAACTTATTCAGAGGAACAGGCGGAAAATATACTTATGGAGAAAGTGGAGAGATATGAGAGGAATTTCATATCCGATGCGGAAATTCTTGAAAGGGATATACAGAAAAATATTTCAGATGACCGTATTGAGTACATTGTAAATTATAAGCTTAAAGGTGAGATAGGGACAACAGAGGAAATTTTAATGGGCAGACCGGAAAATTGACAGAAACGATTTTCGCTGATATAATTATATTAACGTGAGTTCGACAGAAAAAATTAAGATAACATGAGTGCGATAACCAAAAGAAAAAGTTTTGGTCAAGCTTTTTGCGGCGAGTCGCCGCCTCCGGTTTTA
>JBJEQS010000312.1:0-30348 GCA_051881875.1 Oscillospiraceae bacterium | reverse complement strand
AACAATAAAATTTTCGATAAACCGCAACGGGCTACCACTGGTCGCCCCTACAGAAATTAAACCATCGAACTCACGTATTTTAGTCAAAATAAAAGGGGGCGAACATAAATAGTTCGTCCCTTTTTAATAAATCCATCAAATTCACATTATCTTATGAAATTTTAATAAGTGTTATATTTGAGAATGTGGCATTGTAATAATCATTTCCGCCTACATTAAATATAATTCGTGCGTTGTCAGATGCTTCTTTTACAGTAAATGTTTCAGAATAATGTGTGGATTCAGATGATGCTGTTACTTTATCGGAGAAAATTATATCTGAACCATCTGAAATTTCAACAGGTATTTCAGTATCAATTCCGGCAGTACAGT
The DNA here is from genome assembly GCA_051881875.1 of Oscillospiraceae bacterium. GTDB lineage: Bacteria > Bacillota > Clostridia > Oscillospirales > Ruminococcaceae > UBA5884. The sequence goes on along the minus strand of JBJEQS010000312.1, from coordinate 29,976 downwards.
CGAATTCAAGTCTGTATTCACCTGCTTTTATTTCAATATCGCCAATGTATGCCTGAATATCAGATGGCTTATCACCGCCCATAACCATATTCACCCAGAATGTCTTGTCATAGCCTACAAAATAAGCGGCATTTGCACCGGCATCTTCATTTACAAAAACATCATAAGTACCATTTTCAGCAGCGTCAAGACCGATTTTATCAGATTCAATTCCAAGTGCTTCACATATTTTATCAGCCGCCACATATGCACTTAACTGCTGAGTGATTTCTGACGGGTGCCAGTCTGCACCATAGCCGTTTGCCATTTTCTGAGTTGCGGAAAGATAGCTTGTAACTTTCTTGTCGCCTGTTTCTGAACAGAATTCATCAATAGCCTGTACTATGTAATCATATACTTCCTCACCGCCCATAGTTCCTACAGTGCATATAATCTGAGCGTCAGGATTTTTTTCTCTTATCATTTTAAGAAAGTTAACATATTTTTCCACGAATTCAGGTGAACGTGTTTCAAAGTCATGCTGGAGATATGAATAGTCATTAGTTCCGAGGTTTATGAATACCACATCATTATGATGATTTTCAAAATCCCATTCTGCCTTTCCGTAATCAAGGATTTTTCCTACCTTATCATAATAGTCAGGAACAAGACTGTCAGTATTTTTTTCATTGGCGGTATATCCGGAAACTATTCCATGACCGCTGTATCCTACTATGCTGTAATCTGCATTAAGCTTTTCAGCGGCAAGATATGCATATGATTTGGTGATATTTTCCGTTGATGTTGAGAATGAGTCATTTTGTGATGGAGCTTCAACACCATATGCACAGGTGATGGAATCACCTATAAATTCAATACTTAAATCCTTTTTGGGAACAGGCTTGACAGGTTTTTTTACAGTTGATGTCACTGAAATATTGCTTACACCTATTGCACCATTATTCGCTTCTGAAAGATGTATAACCTTTACAGTGGCAGTTCTTGAAGATGAACTGCTGAAAAGTTCAATTTTTTTCGATTCTGTACTCATAAGTGCGTCCTCGATAAGTTCATCATCAACATATACAGCATATCTCGGCTTATATCTTTCTTCTGCCTCTATACAGCCATCTCCTGCAAGAGTTATTTCAGCATTTGTGCCGGTAACCTTGAATTCAATTGCAGAACCGCTTTGTACAAGCCATGTTGTGCCGTCAGCAATGAGATTTCTGCCTATAAGCTTTACATTTTCATCAGTAGCGGAATAATCAGCAGTAAAAGGTTCACATTCTTCTATATCAGTTTCACTGTTTTTAAGCAAGTTATTTTTCAGATTAATTACATTAAAGATATTGTAATCGCCATCCTTCTGAAGTATATTTTTTTTCATCTGAAGCAAATCAGTACAGTTGATTGTACCATTATTATCAATATCCAGCGGACTTGTCAATGCGAAAGCAGAGGTTGAAAACATAGCAGCGGAAACTGCTGTTGTCACTGTGCATAAAATAATTTTTTTATAATTCATATAAATTCTCCTTGAAAATTTAACTTGTAAGTTATACCGACATTTTCAATATATCATAATCATTAAGAAAAATCAAGGTTTTTATAAAAATTTTACACAAAATACAAATTTTTATATATGGCATGGAACATTTTTCCTGTATACTTGATATAAACGTTTATTAATGCTATAATTATGATATATGATATTCTGAAAGGGAGATTGTTATAATGAAAGTATCAGAATTAAATCCGCAGAATGTTTTCGGATATTTCAGCGATATATGCAGTATTCCGCATGGTTCGGGAAATACCGGAAAAATTGCTGATTATTGCGTGAAATTTGCAAAAAGCCATAATCTTGAATATGTAAAAGATACAGTCGGAAATGTGATGATTTTCAAAAAAGCATCATCAGGATATGAAAACAGTGAGCCGGTTATATTGCAGGGACATCTTGATATGGTATGTGAAAAAACTGACAGATGTACTGCTGATATGGCGAACGATGGAATTGATATACAGACGGACGGTGAATATGTATGGGCGAATGAAACAACTCTTGGTGCTGATGACGGCATAGCACTTGCTTATATACTGGCAGTTCTTGATGATGACAGCCTTGTGCATCCGCCGATTGAGGCATTTTTCACAGTAGATGAAGAAACAGGTATGACAGGTGCAAAGGAATTCGATGCATCTCATCTTAAAGGAAAAAGGCTCATAAATATTGATTCAGAGGAGGAGGGCATATTTACTGCGGGCTGTGCGGGAGGTGTAAGGGCAGAATGTACAATACCTGTGAAATATGAAAAATGCATTGATATGAATTTTAAAAGATTATGCATAAAAGGTCTTAAAGGCGGACATTCAGGAATGGATATAGATAAAAGGCGTAAAAATGCCATACTTATACTTGGAAGAATTCTTGAATATGTAAGCAGAAAATGCGGTATATACATTTCTGATTTATCCGGCGGAGGAAAGGATAATGCTATCCCAAGAAGTGCATATGCCGATATATGCTTTGATAAAAACTCCGAGCATATGTTTAATGAAGCGGTTAATGCGTTTGCTGAAATATTAAGAAATGAGATGCATATTTCAGAGCCGGATATTTGCATAGAAGTATCCGATGTTGAAAATTCTGAAAGGCATATGACTGAAGCAGATACAAAAAAGCTTATCTTTGTACTTATGCAGACACCTGACGGTATACAGGAGATGATACCGGAACTTCCTGATATGGTGCAGACATCGGTGAATCTTGGAATTTTATTTACTAATGAAAATTCAGTTGTAATGAAATATCTCATAAGAAGCAATACCGAAGCAGGAAAACAGATGGTTATAGATAAAATTAATTCATTTATCGGATATATAGGCGGAAAAACTGAGCTTAAATCGGATTATCCGGCATGGGAATATAGAGAAAATTCACCTTTGCGTGAGATTATGGTGAAAACATATGAGAAGATGTACAGCTCATCACCAAAGATAATGTCAATTCATGCAGGACTTGAATGCGGGATATTCTCTGCAAAGCTTGATGATGCGGATATGGTTTCCTTTGGACCTGATATGGAAAATGTTCATACTCCTGATGAAAGGCTGAATGTTGCTTCAACTGAAAGAGTATGGAATTATCTTGTTGAATTGCTTGCCAATCTGGTTTAGAAAATGTATATCATAGAGGTGAAATGATTTGTTATATATTATGCGTCATGGAAAGACTGACTGGAATGTTATGAATAAATTACAGGGCAGAACTGATATTCCTTTGAATGATGAGGGGAGAAAAATGGCTGAGCAGGTAAGGGAGGAATGTAAAGCTATCGGATTTGATGTGTGCTATACATCACCGCTTATAAGGGCGGTGGAAACTGCCGAAATTGCTCTTGAAGGTCTGAATGTTCCGATTATACCTGATAAAAGGCTTGTGGAGATGTGTTTCGGAGTATGTGAAGGAGTGAAGTGGGGATTCGGAGTATCTGACAGTCCGATAAAGGTTCTCTTTGATACTCCTGAAAAATATAAAGCAGTTGAGGGCGGAGAGGAATTATCAGAACTTTATGCAAGAACAGGCGATTTTCTGAATGAAATTATAAAGCCTTTGCTTAAAGAGGATAAAAATGTGCTTATAGTCGGACATGGTGCAATGAATTGCAGTATAATAAGTCAGGTCAGGAAAATTCCTTTGAAAGACTTCTGGAAAGCAGGAATTCCTAACTGTAAACTGATAAAGCTTGCCTGATATAAACAAACATATTTTTCGGCTGTCATCTCTGAATTGTACTGCGATATAAAGGTGAAAATATGATGAAAATAAAATCCTTAATATTGACAAAAAGTATTTTGAAAGTATATAATTTATATAAAGATTAATATAAATTTCTCAGAAAAGAGATGATTTTTATATGAATATACTGAAAAGAAAAGCTGCTTTTTTGATTGCTGCCGTATTTACTGCTGCAAATGTCAGCTATATTCCTATGCTTGCAAATGCTGAAGACGACGTTCCGTTTGTAATGTATGATACTGATGGTGACAATGAAATAACGGTAATGGACTTGCAAAAAATACATCAGATGATTCTCAGCGGCAAATCCGCAGATTGTGATTTTGATGTGTTTGATGAAATCATTCTGAAAAATTTTATTATAAATCCTGATAATCAGAATAATATCACAACTTCTGAAACTACATATGAAATTACTCAGGAAACCTCATCGGCTGATATATATGAAACGGTAATTTCAACAGATGAAACAGAAATATATCCCGATACATCTGAACCCGAAATAATTGATACAGAAGTTCCGGTTACTGTCACTACCGAGGAATATATTACAACGGCTGAATCTGTGCTTACTGATACAGAAAGCCTGACTACAGAAAAAGAAACAACTGATGCGGCTGTAACAACATCTGAAACTACTGCAAGCATTTCAGAAACAACATCTGAAACTACTGTAACTACAGAAGATGAAACAAATGCTGTAATAATTAACACAGACCTCAGAACAGAGGACAACGGTTATATATATGCGTTGGCACAGCATCAGACATATGCACCTACTCCGTCAATCGGAGATGTTAAAAGCTGTGTTATAATGTTTGAATTTGCTGATTCGGAATTTACTGACAACTGTTATTCTCCGGATGAGGTACATGAGTTGCTTTTCGGAAGCGGAGATGCAAGGCTGTATCCTTACAACAGCTTTGCTGAATATTATGAACGTGCCTCATATGGCAGACTGAATATAACAGGCGATATATACAGGACAAAAATCAATCTTGATTTCAATGCAGACGCTGACGATGCTTTTGTGCTTAATACTCTGAAAAAAGTTCTGACATCTCTTGATTCAGAGGTTGATTTCTCACAGTATGACAGTGATAATGACGGAATTATAGACCATGTTGTATTTATTCCGGCAATAGAAGACGACAATGCGATGGAATGGGGAAGTGCATGGTGGAGCCGAACATTAAGCATAACAGGAAATCTTTTGTTTGATAATACTAATTTTAAAACAATGATTGTTGACCATTATCAGCCGCTTTCGGATAATATTACACAAAGATTTCTTTTCCTGAATACTGTTATACATGAAACAGGACACGCTGTCGGTCTTCCGGATTATTATAGTTATGACGGTTCAACACAAGATATATTCAATGGTGATGCGGGATTTGAAATAATGGAGAGTGCAACAGGCGATTTCAGTGCATTTTCAAAGCTTATGGCAGGATGGTATCAACCAAATGAAGTTCAGATTTTCAAAGATGATATATCGACATATTATATCGGTGATTCGGCATCTGTTCCAAGCTGTCTTATACTTCCTGTAGGAACTATGAGCAGTAAGCTTGCATCGGAATATTTTGTGGTGGAATATATCACCAATACCAACAATAATATTAATGCAGCAAATAAATCGGGCATAAGAATATGGCACGCAGATGCAGAAACCAAGAAAGTATCCGGAATGGTAAACCTATGGATTTATAACAATATGTACTCAACAAGCGTAAGAGATTTACTCGCACTTGTAAACAATGGAAACGGATTCTTTGATACCGGTGATGTTGTTTCAGGAGAAACGGTCGATGATTTTTTTGCATATGATTCAAGCGGAAATGTGACTGTGGAAACAGGTTATTCGATAAAAATAGGTGATTTGCAAAACGGAAAATATGAGGTTACAGTAACTAAAAATTAATTTTATATACAGCAGAGTCATAAAGGAGGTTATCACGTGATTCTGCTGTTTTTGTGTGATATTTATTTCAAATGTGTATATATTAGAATTTGTTGCCGAATATTTTTCATTAGTGATGATGACGAATTTGAGATGAAATTCAAAGCTTTGAAAATGCATTCGCTGTTTTATACAGGATTACTATTTTCAGGGCTTTTTATTTGATTTGTCACTGTATTATGCATAATTTATATTCCATTATTTTCTTTAAAAAGTTATATTTTAGTTTATTGAAGATTTGTATTAAAAAATTCAATATATAATTACAATAAATGTAAAAAAATTATAATTTATAGATTTTTTCTTGACAAAGGCTTGTATATGTGATATTATTATTTTCAGTAAAAATGTACTATACATATAATATTACTATAAATTGTGATTTGACTCAATCTAAAATATAGGGCTTGTGGAGGATATTATGCTCAAGTTATGCATCTGTGGCAATTCTGAATTTCGTGAAAAAATGATAGAGAAAACATCCGATTATTTTGACAGAAATGATATATTTTATAGTCTTACAATGTATCAGAATCTGACGGAAGTACCTTTCGATGAGATGGAGTTCAATCTTGTAATTCTTGATGCGAGATTTTGTGATAACAGCAAAAGAATGGGACTTCTGAAAGCAGAGGAAATCTTTTCAAAATATTCTGATATGAACGTTATACTTATTACTGATTTGGTTGCACCTATTTTCAGAACACGTTCACTTGCATTTATTCCACGTTATGATGTCGAAAAGGAACTAATACCAACGCTTGCTCTTGTAATAGATAAAATACGCAGCTGCGGAAACAGCTATATTTTTAATTTTAAGGGCAGAAAACTGAAAATCTGTCTGAAAGATATAACGTATATTGAAAGTATTAAACATGATATTTACATACATCTTGTTAACAACAAAACAGAGAAAGTATCATCAACGCTTGAATGTATTGAAAAAAATCTGAGTGAATTCGGATTTATAAGAATTCATATAGGGTATATAGTCAACTGTGAAGCTGTTTTTTCAGTTGACAGCAAAAATGTTACTTTGAAAGATGGGACTTTATTGCCTGTAAGCAGAAGAAGAATTGAATATGTAAAGGAAAAGTTTGCGATGTTTTCAAAATAATAATTTGAAAATATATTGTAAGCTTTCTTATTTTATATGATGATTAAAAATATATTTTTATGAAAATTCTTTTTGAATTGACAATATTAATAATAAAATTCTGATAATAGTAAACAAATTCGGTTATTCTCGGTATTGAAACATACTTTTTATAGTGTTATAATATCAATTGTTGTTTTTTATAAGCAATGGTATTATTTTTATAAAAAGAGGTATGTTAAATGTTAAAAAAGTATGTCAGTGACCTGAAACATGAATTCAGCGGATACAATGGCAAAAAGTTTTCAGCAGATATTATGGCAGGTCTTACAGTTGCGGCTGTAGCACTTCCGCTTGCTCTTGCATTTGGTGTAAGTTCGGGTGCAGATGCAGCGTCAGGTCTTATCACCGCAATTGTGGCGGGTGTATTTATCGGTGTGTTGTCAGGTGCATCGTATCAGATTTCAGGGCCTACGGGTGCTATGACAGCTATTCTGCTCACTCTTTCCGCTAAATATGGTTTGCAGGGTGTATTCCTTGCAGGAGCAGTTTCAGGCGTTATACTTATACTGGCAGCAGTTTTCAAATTCGGAAAGCTCGTTTCATATATTCCTTCGCCTGTTATCACAGGATTTACTTCCGGTATTGCAATAATTATTGCACTCGGTCAGATTGATAATTTTTTCGGTACATATTCAGAGGGTGAAAATGCAGTTCAGAAAATTATATCATACGGCAGACTGGGTTTTTCTCCTAACTGGTATGCGGTGATGTTCGGTGCAGTTGTAATCGCTATAATGCTTATATATCCTAAAAAGCTTAATGCAAAATTTCCGGCATCTCTTGCAAGTATCATAATAGCACTCATCATACAGCTTATATTTAACTTTGATGTAAAGGAAGTAGGAGCAATCCCGAGAACACTTCTCCCAGAAAACAGACTTGTATTATCAGAAATAACATGGGATACTCTTAAAAATATTCTTACACCGGCTGTAAGCATTGCCGCACTTGGAATGATAGAAAGCCTTCTCTGCGGTGCATCAGCAGGAAAAATGAAGAATGAAAAGATTGATGCGACAAGAGAACTCGTCGCTCAGGGTATCGGCAATATAATAATTCCGTTCCTCGGCGGAGTACCGGCTACTGCCGCAATCGCAAGAACAAGCGTTGCCATAAAATCAGGCGGTCAGACAAGACTTGTAAGTGTATTCCATTCAGTAACCCTTATTGCTTCGATGTTTCTCCTTGGTGATGTAATGTCAAGAATTCCTCTTGCCGCACTTGCAGGTGTACTTATTGTTACTGCATGGAGAATGAATGAATGGGAATCAATAAAAGACCTTTTCAGCAAAAAACTTAAATATTCGATGCTTCAGTTCCTTGTTACAATGGCAGCTACTGTAATATTTGACCTTACTGTTGCAATTGTTATTGGTGTTGTCGTTGCGATGATTATATTTGTACTCAAGAGTTGTGAGCTTACAGTTGATGTAAGTGATGTAGATGTTGACAAGCTTATCAATTCAGGACTTAATGGAAAATATCATAAACATACAAAGGTTATATATCTTGCAGGGCCGCTTTTCTTCGGCACACAGGAAAAGCTTACATCTGTACTCCATGAGCTTGATGGTGCAGAGGCTATAATCTTTTCAATGAGAGGTGTTCCGACTATTGATGATTCAGCCATAGGCGAACTTCGTACACTTTACAATGAATATAATGAAAAAGGAGTTAAATTCCTTTTCAGCGGAGTACAGCCTAAAGTAAAAGGAACTATGGAAAGAGCCGGATTTGTAGAGGAAATATCTGAAGAACATTTCTGCTGGGACGCAGTTTCCGCACTCAGAACGCTTGAAGAAGAAATTTGTGCATAAGTTTTATACAGAAATATTGAATACATTAAATAAAAGCAGGGATACTCTTTTATAAAGAGTATCCCTATGTAAATTCTATGCAGAATATTTGACTTTTATGTATATTTATGTTATAATTTAATCATGTTTTTTATTTAGGAGGTTTGTTTATGAAATTAAGTTTTTCTACTCTGGCTTGCCCTTCAAGCAGCTGGGTTGACATCTACTCAATGGCTAAGGATTTGAATTTTGACGGTATCGAAATCAGAGGTCTGGGAGAAGATATATCTGCTTTCAATGCAGGACCTTTCACAGAGGCACAGCTGCCTAAGACAATTGAAAAACTAAAGGAACTTGATATAGATATTCCATGTCTTTCATCAGGCTGCTGCCTTAAATATAAAGATGAATATGACAATATAATTTCCGAAATTACTCAGTATGCAGTTCTTGCTCAGAAACTCGGAACTCCGTATATCAGAATACTTGCTGACCTTGAGCCTATGCCGGTTGATGAGGTTGATGATGAATATATCATAAAAGTTTTAAAAAATCTCGTGCCTGTTGCTGAAAAATATAATGTTACACTTCTCGTTGAAACAAACGGTGTATACTGTGATACTGCAAGGCTCAGAAAGGTTATTGACACTGTTGAAAGTCATAATATAGCTGTACTCTGGGATATGCACCATCCATACAGATATAATAATGAAGCACCGGCTGTTACTGTTGAAAATATCGGCAAATACATTAAATATGTTCATGTAAAGGACAGTGTAATCTCAGCAGACGGCGAAACTGTATACAAGATGATGGGCGAGGGCGATATGCCGATAGCCGAAATGATTGAGGCTCTCAAAAATATCGGATATAATGGCTATCTTTCACTTGAATGGGTAAAACGCTGGGCAAAACAGCTCAGTGATTCGGGTATCGTATTTCCGCAGTTTGCACATTATATGTCACAGTACAGAACAAAATACAAGCATGAGCTTCAGGATAATAACAGAAAAACAGGTAAATATGTATGGCCTAAGGAAAGAATTATTGACTATACATTCTCACAGGTTCTTGACAGAATGTGTGAACAGTTCCCTGAACAGTATGCTTTCAGATATACTGAACTCGATTACACAAGAACTTATCCGCAGTTCAGAGATGATGTTGATAATTTTGCAAGAGCACTTATCGCTCTCGGTGTAAAAAAAGGCGACCATGTTGCTATATGGGCTACAAATGTTCCGCAGTGGTATATAACATTCTGGGCAACTACAAAAATCGGTGCTGTACTCGTTACAGTTAATACAGCTTATAAGGTTCATGAAGCTGAATACCTTTTAAGACAGTCCGATACACATACACTCGTAATGATTGAAGGATTCAAGGATTCAAATTATGTTGAAATAATGCAGGAACTTTGTCCTGAACTCAAGGAATGTGAACCCGGACATCTTGAATCAAAGCGTCTTCCATTCCTTAAAAATATTATTACAGTAGGCTGCAGCATGGACGGCTGCTATAAATGGGAGGATACAGAAAAGCTTGCTGAACAGGTATCTCTCACAGAAGTAATCAAGCGTTCAAAGGCTGTTGATAAGCATGATGTATGCAATATGCAGTACACATCAGGTACAACAGGCTTCCCTAAGGGCGTAATGCTTACACATTACAATGTTGTAAACAATGGTAAGGCTATCGGTGACTGTATGGACCTCTCAACTGCCGACAGAATGATGATTCAGGTACCTATGTTCCATTGCTTCGGAATGGTTCTCGCTATGACGGCTTCAATGACTCATGGTACAACTATGTCACCTATCACAGCGTTTTCACCCAGAAAATCGCTTGCCTGCATTAACAAGGAAAAAATAACCTGTTTCCATGGTGTTCCTACAATGTTTATTGCTATGCTTGAACATCCTGATTTTGAAAAAACAGATTTCTCATACATGAGAACAGGAATTATGGCAGGCTCGCCATGTCCTGTAAAGGTTATGCAGGACGTTGTTGATAAAATGCATATGTCTGAAATCTGCATAACATACGGACAGACAGAAGCATCACCGGCTACAACAATGAGCAAGACAACAGATTCCCTTGAAACAAGAGTTAATACAGTTGGCGGTCCTATATTTGCTGTTGAATGTAAAATTGTAGACCCTGAAACAAATGAAGATTTGCCGGATAATACAGACGGCGAATTCGTTGCAAGAGGCTATAATATTATGAAGGGATACTATAAGATGCCTGAAGCTACACAGGCCGCTATCGACAAGGACGGCTGGCTTCATACAGGCGACCTTGCAAGACGTACTCCTGACGGCAATTATAAGATTACAGGACGTATCAAGGATATGATTATCAGAGGCGGTGAAAATATCTATCCTAAGGAAATTGAGGAATTTATATACACTCATCCAAAGGTAAAGGACGTACAGGTTATAGGTGTTCCTGATAAGCAGTATGGTGAAGAAATTATGGCTTGCGTTGTACTCAAGGAAAATGAAACAATGACAGCAGAAGAACTCAAAGAATATACAATCAAGCGTCTTGCAAAGCATAAAGTTCCTAAGTATATTGATTTCGTTGATGGTTTCCCGATGAATGCAGCAGGCAAAATCCTTAAATATAAGATGCGTGAAGAAGCAGTTGAAAAGCTCAAACTTCAGGATGCAAACAGCATTGTAACTGCATAATAAATAAGATATATGAAAAGCATTGGCTGAAGTTTGGTCAATGCTTTTTTATTAAAATTGTAAGTTTTGGTTTATAAAAACAGATGGAGTGAAATAAAATGAATTCAAGCAATAAAAAATGGGTTTCAGCATGGGGAAATGCAACATCAATTGCAGAGGCAAGACCGGAAGCATATGCTAAGGATATAACGCTCAGATACCCTGTGAAGCTTTTTCTTGATACAGAAAAAATCCGCATAAAATTTGATAATTTCTGCGGAACAGAACCGATAATAATATCATCAGCAAATATTGCATTATGCGATAAATCAGACCGTATTGATACAAACAGCATCGTTTCTCTGACATTCGGCGGAAATGAATCCGTCCAGATTCCTGCTGGTGAGAGCGTGTATTCAGATGAAACTGTATTTTCAGCAAATTCAGGAAACAGGATTTGTGTAAATATGTATCTTGGTGATTTTACGCTTATGCGTTCAGGTATTATTATAACAGGTCCTTTGTCATACGGATATTTTGCAACAGGCAATCAGTCAGCTGAAAAGGAACTTGATATCTGCACTTCAAAGAAAATAAATACATACTATTTCATGGACAGATATTGAAGTGCTGACAGACAGTGATGCAAAATCCCTTATATGCTATGGTGACTCAATCACAGCACAGGCATGGCCTGATTTCCTTATGGAGCGAGCATATGAAACATCATGCGGAAAGGCAGCAGTTATAAGACGTGCAGCCTGCGGTACTCGTATTTTAAGACAATATGACAATATAACATATAACTCATATGGTTTGAAAGGTGACATCAGATTCCCAAGGGAATGTTCGGCATATGGTGCGGAAAACATCATCATTCAGCATGGCATAAATGATATTATTCACCCTGTAGGTACAGATGTCAATAAATTTCGTCCATGGAGCGACTTGCCAACAGTAGGTGAACTGACAGATGGCTTGAAATATTATATTGACTATGCCCACAAAAAAGGTTTGAATGTATATCTTGGAACACTTTTGCCGATAGAGGGCTGGAGAACATATGCTGATTTCAGAGAAGAAATTCGCTGCGGAGTTAATGAATGGATACTCGGAAATAATGAGGCAGAGGGGCATATTGATTTTGCAAAAGCTGTATGTGATGAAAACAGACCATCAAAATTTGCTGAAGGATTTGACAGCGGTGACCATCTGCACCCAAGCATTGCAGCATATAAAAAGATGGCTGAAACTGTTCCGGATTTCCTTATTTCAATGTGTTAAATGAATTTATTTTTGAACGGGCGAACACAGTTCGCCCGTTTTAATTTACTCAATATTATCAGCAATCTCACTGTAAGATTTATATAATTTTCCCATACCTGTTATAGCCTGCAAATCATCAGCAGATATATTTTCATTTCTGCATAATATTTTTCCGTCTGTTTCATCAAGATGAGTAACACATAAAGACGTTTTATAGCTGTCTTTCAAATATGTTCTGTCAAATTCAATTGATTTCATAAATTCAGCGGTATCAAAATATCCGTATCTGAAATATCCTTGATATTCATTAGTATGATTGGTTTTATCCGAAAGCTGATATTTTTCAGCAAGCTCCTGATATTCCGAAATGAATTTTCCTGCACCATGCCTTGTGAAATATGAGCGTGTCACATAGCATACTTCCGTATCAGTATCGGGGAATTTATCAAGAATACTTCGGATATTTTTCATGCCTGTATTTGATGGTGTGAGATTAGGAAAATAATCATTCCTGTCACGGTCTAAAAGAAGTCCCTGAGCCCCCTCAAAAACTATTGTATCATATTCGTTTATAATGCTGTCATCATTATAAAAATTTCTGCATATACGGTACATATTCATAAAATCATCTATGTAATTGTATATGATGTTTTCATTATTCAGTAATTCATAGAATTCATCAGGGGGATTTGTTATGCCTAATTCTTCAAGACGATGAGGAACATATAATTTATTGATATTTCTTATAGCTGCTGCCATTTCGGATATTACTCTGCTGATATTTCTTGGATATTCAAGGAATGATATATCTCCGAAACGAACTCTGAATTTATCATTTTTACTTCGGATTACAGTTTCATTTATTCCCATTCCGCAGCTTCCGTGACGCTTATTTCCTCTTGATTTTTCTGCAAACTGATTTATAAGAATATCGCAGGGGAGAGTGACAGGTGCATTTTTCGATACGATAACTTTTGGCGATAATCCGTATTGATTGTATAAGCTTTCGTATTCTTTCATAAAGAGCATAGGGTTTATGGTGAAAAATTCCGATAAATATGTATCAGCAACGCTGAATGTTCCTGCTCCGATATGCGAGAAAACATGACGCTTTCCATCAGCAGTGACAACGGTATGACCTGCCTGAGCTCCGCCGTTGTATCGGATATTCAGAACCTTATCATTATGTTTTCTGCAAAAATAATCAGTCATAAGACCTTTTCCCTCATCACCGAAATTTGCACCTATAACCGCATATGCTCTTTTCATTATCAAAATCTCCTTTTATCAGAATTTTATAAATTTACCGAAAAATCCTTTGTTATCCGACTTTTTCGCAAGACCGCCTATGGCATTTCTTACAGCAAGCTGAGTGCTTTTATCCCATGATTTGATAATCTCCTCTGTATCACGTCCGCCGACAGATTCCATAATTGAAACTATAATCTGCGGAATACAGTTATAATCCGATACCGATATTGCACGTTCTCCCATAAGATTTCTCCATTTTTCAGGCTTCATTCTTGATGCACTTCCGCCCTGTTCAAGAAGCAGGTGGAAAACATCATATTTTCTGCTTACCTGAGAATAGAGAGCCTCAACGGATATATCCTCATAAATATCATCATTGAATACCTGTTTTATCTCACGCTGTGTAAGCTTTTCTGGGAAACAGTCATCTCCCATAGTGAATATAAATCCCTTTTTCTGACGTTTTTCCCATGAATCCGTTGAAGTGTGATTTGCGGCAAAATACCATATAAGCGGATAGCTTTCAAAGTTGTTTCCTCCGCCGCCACGCTCAAACCATAAATCTGTAAGCTGACTTGCAATTCTTATATCGGATTCAAATTGTGTTACCTGCAAAGGTGCTCTGTCGCACATAGCATCACCTATTGCCGCAAACATAATCTGCGGGTCTGAAACAGGCTGTCTGTCGAGTATCTCCTTAACCATATCGCCAAGACAATTGGCTGTAACTTCAAGTATTCTGCTCATTGAGCCTGTAACGTCAAGTCCTATAATAATTGGGGTTGAGTGAGTATGTTCGATACTGTCGCGGCTTTCACGAACCTTTACTCCATACGGATTATACTCCGGTTTCATATTTTTTGATGAATAAATTTCAGATACATTTCTTCCGCTTATTCTTGCCGAAGAATATCTTTTCCAGTCGTCTGATGTCCAGCGTCCGCATCCCATAATAAAAATCCTCCTTAAAAATTATATATAAATATCGGAAGAACAGAGTTTCATCTTTGTAAAATATCTTCCGCCGAATGACTTGTTGATTACATTTTCCCAGCTTTCAAATTCAGCAAATATATCCTGCCTGCATACGCTTTCAGCATATTCAAGCATAGGATTTGGTGAATTTTTGGGGAATATTTTTCGGCATATCGCCTTGATACATTCAAGGTCTGTTGTATATCTTGCAAGCTTATCGGTTTTAGATGATACTGGCATATTTTCATATACCTCACTCTGAACTCCGTTCATTTTTTCACCATAGCGGTTTATAAACCACCAGCCGCCTGTAAGTCTTAATGAATGTTGCGATGGACTTACCATAAAATTATCTGTACAGATACAATTCAGAACATTTCCACCGATATGTGCAAAACAGCATAATCCGATAATGCGGCTTATAATCCATGCACAGTGACGGCTGTCAATATCGTTTCCATAGAAATCAAGTAGCTCATCAAGCGGAAATTCATCATTTTCAAGCTTTGCTTTGATGAATAAATCTCCATTTGCCATTTTAAAATAATCTGTTATTTCCGGAAGTGCTGAAATTGATTGTTTCAGTATGGCTGAATTTACATCTTTTTCAGCATTAAGTCTGTATTCTCTTTCAGAAATTTTAAAAATATTATTCTGCCATGCATCGCTTTTAATTCTGTATACAACAGAATCACCGCAGTAATACATAATACCATCTTCACGCCTATAACATTTTATGTATGGCAAATCAAAATTCTCAGGACAAAAGCTGTCATATTTCCATTTGGGCGATTTTTTTATTCTGTTGTAAAGACTTGTTATAACTGCTGATATTTCTTCAGCCTTTGGATTATCCGAAACATCGGGGTGATATTTTTTCATAAGCGATATATACAGCTTATCGGCTTCTTTAATATCCGCAGGAAAAATCTCTCTGCATGATTTGCATTTAAGTATCTGTTCGTCTGTCATAGTGTTCACCTCATTCTGATATTATTATTTTGATATTAACAAAGAGTAAAAAAATTATTTGTTTTCTTCAAGCCATTTATTTCTGTATTCACGCATTACTTTAGATAATGATTTGCCATAAAGCTGTTCTTTTACAGAAGTTTCAAATTTATCAAGTTCCTTGTAATCCTGATAGAATTTTATCGCCTTGAAAATATCATCTTTTGGAATAAAAGGGATAATATTTGAAACAATCTGTATATCTTTGGAATGATATTGAATACAGCTTATTTCAAAACTCATCGGTTTTGTAAGAATGACATATCTGTAATCATCATAATCGTCACATCTTTTTATAAAATCTGAAAGATAGTATGAAAGAGTAAGAAAAAATCCTTTTTCTTTATCTTCAACTCCGTATACAAGATTAAGATTCTGATATGAAAAGCTGTCTGTAACAGATGGCTCAGCACATTTTATAATCCTTTTTCTTTGATTTTCATTTGTGAGAACAAATTCAAGCATTAAAATCAATCCTTTCTGAATAGTTATTATCTTTTTGATATTATCATTATAATATAAAGAAAAGGATTTGTCAAGAGCTTTTTGAAAAAATTTTTTTATTGACAGTATTATAATTGATATGATATTATTATATAGATATTATCAAGGAGGTATTATACATGAACAATCTGCCAGAAAACTACGATATAAATAAATATGACCGTCCGTCAGTTGCTGTTGATACAGTAGTGTTTACTATAAGAAAGACACCATGTGAAAGCTATCGTCATTTGTCGGGAATGTCATTATCGGTGCTTATGGTTAAACGAAAAGAACTTCCATACAAGGATTATATATCTCTGCCGGGAGGATTTGCAGAAAGAAATGAAACTGTTGAGGATACTGCAAAGAGGAAGCTTTATGAAAAAACAGGCATAAAAAATCTGCCTGTATCCTTGCTTTATAATTTTTCTGCTCCTAATCGTGACCCGAGAGGCTGGATTATTTCATGCGGATACTGGACTCTTGTTGAGAGCAGTCATGCGGAAATATCCGATAATGCCGAATGGTACAGCATTGATTACAACGATAACAGCTTAACTCTTGTATCCGATAACGGTGAGGAGTATAAGACAGTTTTTGAAATACAGAGCAGTGCTGAACTTTATAATGAAGCACCGAAAATAAAAATAATCTCATCACAGGGAATAGCCTTTGACCACAGTGAAATAATTATAAGAGCAATTATGCAGCTGAGGGACAGCCTTGAATATCCATATGCCGCATTCAGATTATTGCCTGAGTATTTTACGCTTACAGAATTACAGCAGGTATATGAAACAATTCTTGGAAAATCGTTGCTGATGGCTAATTTCAGAAGAAAAATATCCGCATATGTTGAGGAATCGGGAAAATCGGAAACAGGTGCAGGACACAGACCATCAAAGCTTTTTAAAGCAGTAAAAAAATAAATATTCCTATTGAATAAATATTCAGAATATTTTTTTCATAATTTTATCAATAGTTATATATATCAGGAAATTAAGTTGACATTATAATCCTTAATGTGCTATAATACATCTGACAAATTTTTAACATGGAGGATAATAATGTATAATTATAAGAAAATAGTATCAGGAATACTTGCTTTGTCAATGATAGCATCAGGTTACAGCAACTGTCCTGATTTATTACACAATGTAGCTTTTGCTGAAAATATCGAAGAAGATATTTCAGAAAATAAAGCTGTGACTGAAACATCTCTTTCAACAATTGCTGAAACTACAGTATATACCACAGTGCAGACTGCGGTTTCAGGTATTGTTACAACGAAGAACGTCAGTGAAGCGGTATCAGCTTCTGAAAGCTATGCTGATGTAACAACAGTTCCGAATGAAGAATATGTAACTTCAGCAGAAGAAATGCCGTATTCATCATATACTGAAAACAGTTATCCGACAGATACAGAAGTTACAATGCCGTCGGAAACATATGATACAACAGTATCTTCTGAAACTACATCATCAGATTACTGCGATTTTTCTTTCGATAAGAAAACAGGTACTCTTACAATAACAGGCGAAGGTGCTATGGCAGGAGAGGTAACTGATTTCATAAAAGAAAATGCGGAATTGATAAAATCAGTTATAGTTGATGAGGGTATAACATCATTGCCGTATTCAGCGTTTAGTTTATGCATAAATCTTGAAGAAGTAACCTTGCCGCAGAGCATAACATATATGTACTCCTCAAATTATTTCTATACTGAAAATGAGAATTTCACTATAAAATGCTGCACAGGTTCGGAAGCATACAACTATGCCAAAAGAAACAATCTGAATTATTCAATAATCAAATCAGTGTATACGGATTCAAACGGCAGCTGGAAACTTGATGAGGAAACAGGTGTACTTGAAATATACAACGGATATTATTATTCAAGTTTTTCAAAGTATGCTGAAACTATAACATCAGTAGTAATGTATGATTCGTCAGGTTCATCACTGAGCAGTTATATATTCAGCGGACTTGAAAATGTAAAATCAATATCATTCGGTACAAATATAACATCTGTTTATGAAACTACATTTGCAAACTGCACATCACTTGAAGAAATAATATACAGCGGTACTGAAAAGCAATTCAGACAAATAAAAATAAACAATTCATCAGAATATTTATATGAAACACTTCCTGATTCTGTAAAGTTAGTATGTACATCATATGAATATGGTGATATTACATATATTGTAAATGATGACCATATTGTTATAAACGGCATAGCCGATGATACTGCCGAAAGCATTGTAATTCCGTCTGAAATAGGTGGAATTCCTGTAACTGAAATTGCTGAATGTGCATTTGCAGGCTTTAATTCCCTGAAATCAGCCGAAATTCCGGAAGGAATAGTTACTATCGGTGACTATGCTTTTGCAAATACTTCAATTAATGAGATATACATTCCTTCAAGCGTTAAGAATATAGGAAAGTATATTATCAATTCAGCAAGTATAAATGTTTCTGAAGATAACAAGGTATATTCATCTGAAAATGGTGCTTTGCTCAATAAGGACAAGTCTGTGCTTATTTACTATCCATGCAATGTATTATCATTAAGTATACCTTCTTCAATCAACAAATATCCATACAAGCCAAGCAGCAAATCTTCCGAACCTTATGTAAATATATTCAGAATTCCGGAAACTGTAACTACAATTCAGCAGGGTGCTTTATATGCTTCATCAGATATTACATTCATAATAGGCGATAATGTACAATATGCAGAAGCGGCATTTATAAGCGACAGCTGGTACAGCAGTTCTTCAAATAAGAATACATATATATACTATTCGGGTTCAGAAGATGATTTTATTGCTCTTGATATGTGGGACGAAATAGTTGAACTTCCTCCGGCAGAGGAAACAACGTATGAGGAAACCGGTGCAGCTGAAACAACTACTTATTATGAAATGACAACTTACATGACCACATATGCCGGTTATACCGAGCAGATAGATACAAAATACATATATTTCAACTGTGTTGAAGCTGATGGATATGTATATTCAGTAAACGGAAAAACAGCTGAATTTGCCGGAATAACTGAACCTTTTACAGATATTGAAATAAGTGACAATATAAACGGTATTCCGGTAACAGATATAAATCCGAATGCATTCTATAACCTCAGATATTCACTGAACAGTATCGTAATTCCTGAAACAGTTGACCATATCAGAAACGGAGCATTCAATTTCTATTACAGAAATTATGATAAGATAATAACAATAAAAAATCCTGACTGTAAAATTGATGAGGAAACTGCATATTTCAGTCTGTGCGGATATCTCGGTTCAACTGCACAGAAATTTGCAGAGGAAAAAGAAATTGATTTTTATGATATTGAAAATAAGGATACTGATGAAAAGATATCAGGCGATTTGAAATACATTGTCCTTGGAAACGGCATAAAGATTACAGGCTGCAGCGATTCTGTAAAGATACTCAATATACCTGATGAAATAGACGGACTTCCTGTCATCAAGATTGAAAGAAATGCATTCAGAAACAATACAATTCTTACAGAAGTTAAAATTCCTGATTCTGTAAAACACATATGCCAATATGCATTCTATGGCTGTACTTCACTGCAAAAGGTGAATATCCCCAAAAACATAAAAACCATTGAAATGTATGCTTTTTCAAACTGTGAACTGCTTGAAAGCATAGTTCTTCCTGATACTCCAATGACAATTGGTGCAGGTGCATTTTCAGGCTGTAATTCAATCAGAGAGCTTACAATTCCGGCAAGTGTAGTTCCATCTTCAGATGAAGAACCTTATTTCAGTGAAGAAGAAGAAAAAGAAGATGCAGATAGAGCAATTGCAGTGCCTGTTTCGTATCTATCATGGTTTGCAAACTGTAAGTCACTCGAAAAAGTTACATTTGCTGATGGTTCAGAGAATATACCTTATGGAATGTTTTCAGGCTGTTCAGCACTTAATGAGGTTATAATTCCTGACAGTATGTATTCAATATCAAACAGTGCTTTTTCAGGCTGTACTTCACTTGCAGAAATCATTATTCCTGACAGTGTTGAAGTAATCGGGGGATATGCATTTTCCGGATGTACAAGTCTTACAGATGTAAAGCTTCCGGAGAATATTCTGGTTATTGATTACTACACATTCCAGAACTGTACATCACTTGCAAATATAACAATTCCGGACAGCGTAAGAACTATCAGGGCATCATTCAGCGGCTGTACTGCACTGGAAAATATAAAACTCTCTGAAAATCTTTTTGCGATAGGCAGCAGTTCATTCTATAACTGCACTTCATTGACAAATATAGATATTCCTGAAAGCGTAAAGGTTATAAAGAACAGAGCATTTTATGGCTGTAAATCTTTGATAAGTGTAAATCTTCCCGAAGCAATTGAAAATATAGACGATTATGTATTTGCAAAATGTTCATCACTGACTGAAATAAGTATTCCGGGCGGAGTAAATACTGCTCCAATCAACAGTTATTCATATTATGATATGAGAAACTGCTTTGAGGATTGTACTGCACTGAAAAAGGTTGAATTTGGTGATGGTCTGAGCAGAATATCATATATGGAATTTGCAGGCTGTACTTCACTTGAAGATGTTATTATTCCTGACAGTGTGACAGATATTGGTTCAAGAGCATTTATCGACTGCGATTCAATCGAAACTATAGAAATTCCGGCATCGGTCAGCAATATAAATGAGTATGCTTTCAACAGATGCAAATCACTCAAAGCTATAAATGTTGCAGAGGATAATCAGAATTATGCATCAATAGATGGTGTTCTGTTTAATAAATCCTATTCATCAATAATATGCTATCCGCAGGGTAAAAAGGATATTTCAGAATATATTATTCCTGACACAACAACATCGATCAGCTCACACGCATTTGACAATGTTGAACTTGAAAGCATATATATAAGCAACAGAACATATACACTTTATTCAGACAGCTTCTATAAATGTCAGAATCTTTCAGCTGTAAATATTACAGAACCCGAAGATACATCATATACATATGATGAAAAATATACTGTTGTTGATGGTGTAATATTCAATAAGGAAATGACAGAACTGCTCTACTATCCGTCCGCTAAAATGGATAAGGAATATATTATACCTGATACAGTAGAAAAAATAGGTACTCTTGCGTTTGCATATTCAACTCATCTGGAAAAAGTTGCTATACCTGACAGTGTACGTCAGATTAATACTGCCGCATTTGAATGCTGTACAGCTCTTACAGAAATATTAATTCCTGATACAGTTACATCAATTGGCGGAAAAGTTTTCTCAGGCTGTACATCACTTGAAACCGCTGATGTTGCTTTGGGAGATGAAATCAAGTACATATCTTATGAAATGTTCGCATACTGCACATCATTAAAAGAAGTTATAATTTCAGGTGAAAAAGTCAACTATATTGACAGCGAAGCCTTTA
This sequence comes from Oscillospiraceae bacterium, assembly GCA_051881875.1. Lineage (GTDB taxonomy): Bacteria > Bacillota > Clostridia > Oscillospirales > Ruminococcaceae > UBA5884. The sequence goes on along the minus strand of JBJEQS010000312.1, from coordinate 8,153 downwards.
AGGAATGTACCTCACTTGAATCGGTTATACTTCCTGACAGTATATCTTCGATAAAAAGCAATGCATTTGAAAAATGTACTTCACTGAAATCAATCACACTCCCTGAGAATACAAGCTCTATTGATAATTATGCATTTGCAGGCTGTACTTCACTTGCAGAAGCCGATATTCCTGCTTCCATTGAAAATATTTCAGTAAATGCGTTTGACGGCACCGCTATTCTTGAAAATCCGTCAGATGATTTTGTTATTTTGGGCGATGGTATTCTTTACAGATATACCGGAAATGCGGAAAATGTTACATTGCCGTCAGGTGTAAAAGTTATTTATACAAATGCATTTGTTAATAATTATGATTTGAAGAATATAGTTATTTCAGATGGTGTCATGGAAATAAAAGAAGGTGCATTTTATGGCTGTACAGCTGTTGAAAGCATTACAATTCCTGCATCTGTTGAAACTATAAACTCATATCTGTTCACTTCATATTACTCAGCATATTCTAATGGAAGTTCAAATTCAGCGGTTGTTTATCCTGACCATTCAGTTGAACATTACAACACTTATGATAACTATCCTCAATACACTACTAATTATAACTACAAAGTCGGAATTAATAATAAGTTATACAGTGAACTTGTTATATATGGTGAAAGAGGTTCAGCAGCTGAAAAATATGCAGAAAATGCCGGTCTGATATTTAAGGCTATCGGAGAATCTGAAACCACAACTACAACAGCACCGGTAACAACAACATCAGAAACCACAACTGCAACATTACCGATAACAACAACATCAGAAACCACAACTACAACAGCACCAATGACAACAACATCAGAAACCACAACTACAACAGCACCGATAACAACAACATCAGAAAAAACAACTACAACAGCACCGATAACAACAATATCAGAAACCACAACTACAACAGTACCGGTAACAACAACAGCGGAAACCACAACTGAAACTACTGCTGAATCAAATGAACAGTTTAAGTATAGTAATCTCATTTATGAAATAAACGATGATGGAAATATTGTTATTGTTGGCTGTGAAGATTCTTCTGAAATAATTGATATTCCGTCTGAAATTGTTCATATGGATACAGTAAAGAATGTATCAGCAATTGCTGACAATGCATTTTCAGAATGTGACAGTGCGAACATAATAAAAATTCCATCAAGCATAACAGAAATAGGTGAAAATGCATTTGATGGCTGTGAGGACGCTGAGATATGGTGCGAATATGGTTCTTATGCTGAAAAATATCTTTCAGCTTCAGCAAATGATATAAAGCTTGTTGTTCTCAGAAAAGGTGATGTAAACGGCGATGATGATATTACTTCCGCTGATGCTCTCAGTATATTGCAGTCTGTAACAAATCTTATTGAACTTGATGAATCTCAGAAAGCTGTTGCTGATGTTGATGGTGACGGGGACATTACTTCAGCAGATGCTCTTAGAATTTTACAGTATATAGTAGGTATTGTATCAGAATTCTGATTGAAATAATTATTTACTGAAAACACCTCCTTCGGTTTATTAACTGTCGGAGGAGTTTTCTTTTATATCTTGACAACATATAAAAGAAATAATATAATAAATCTATGCTATTATATGAAAAGGAGCTTATTTTATATGGATATAAATAAAATACTTGCAGAAGAATTCAAGTTAAGAAAGGAACAGATTGATAATACAATTCAACTGTTTGATGATGGAAAGACGATACCTTTTGTTGCACGATACAGAAAGGAAGCTACAGGTTCACTTGATGACCAGATACTGAGAGAAATATTTGACAGGCTTACATATTTGCGTAATTTAGAAAAACGCAAGAATGAAATTATTGCTCTTATTGATGAACAGGGCAAACTTACCGATGAAATTAAACAAGCTATAAATAATGTGAAAACTCTTGTTGAAGCAGAAGATATATATCGTCCTTTCAAGCCTAAAAAGAAAACAAGAGCCGGTGCTGCGAGGGAGAAAGGTCTTGAACCGCTTGCAGAATTTATCATGGCACAGAATAAAAATGATAATCCTGATGCAGAAGCTGAAAAATATTTAAATTCTGAAAATGGTCTGGAGAATATATGTGATGCATTAAATGGTGCAAAGGATATAATTGCAGAAAATATTTCAGATGATGCTGAACTTCGCAAACAGATAAGAGCATACTTTATGAAAAGCGGTATGATAATTGCAAGTGCCGTTGACAAGGAAAAGGAAAGCGTATATGAAAATTATTATGATTTTTCAGAACCGATTGCAAAGATAGCAAATCATCGTATTCTTGCAATTGACAGAGGTGAAAAAGAAGGCTTTATAAAGGTTGGCATTATATCACCAAATAGTCAGCCAGTTGATATGTGCATTGAAAAATACAGGAAAAATAACAGTGACTGCGGCAAACTTGTTGAAGAAGCTGCTGTTGACAGTTACAACAGACTTATCTCATCATCTATTGAAAATGAGATACGTTCCGCACTTACTGAAAATGCAGCTGAACAGTCCATAAAAGTATTTTCTGAAAATCTCAGACAGCTTCTTTTGCAGCCTCCTGTAAAAAATGCAGTAACGCTGGGACTTGACCCCGGATTCAGAACAGGCTGCAAAGTTGCAGTTGTTGATTTTACAGGAAAGGTTTTGTATACTGATGTTGTACATATATCAATGGGTTCGGCAGAGGCAATCAAACGTGAAAAACAGAAGTTGAAAAATATCATAATTAGTCAGAATGTAACTAATATTGCTATAGGAAATGGTACTGCTTCAAGAGAATCAGAGGCAGTGGTTGCTGATATTATAAAGGAAATTGACCATAAGGTAAGTTATATGGTTGTAAGTGAAGCAGGTGCTTCCGTATATTCAGCATCAAAGCTTGCTGCTGAGGAATTTCCGGAATATGATGTTTCATTGAGAAGTGCAGTTTCAATTGCAAGGCGGCTTCAGGACCCTCTTGCTGAACTTGTAAAGATTGAACCGAGAGCCATCGGGGTAGGGCAGTATCAGCATGATATGCCGAAAAAAAGACTGAATGAAGCTCTGGGAGGAGTTGTTGAGGCTTGCGTTAACTCAGTAGGTGTTGACCTTAACACATCATCTTATTCACTCCTTTCATATGTAGCAGGAATAAATTCGACAGTGGCAAAAAATATAGTTGTATACAGAGAAGAAAACGGTAGGTTTACAGACAGAAAACAGCTTCTTAAAGTACCAAAGCTTGGAAAAAAAGCATATGAACAGTGTGCAGGATTTCTAAGAGTAAGAAATGGTGAAAATCCTCTTGATAATACAGCTGTCCATCCTGAAAGCTATGATGCCGCAATGAAGCTTATTACGGAATGTGGATTCAATATAACTGATATTTCAGATGGCAAAGCAGGGGATATCAGGGAAAGAGCAGAAAAAATAGGTATAAGTAAAATAAGCAGTAAACTTGAAATAGGTGTGCCGACATTAAGGGATATAATTTCAGAGCTTCAAAAGCCGGGCAGAGATTTACGAGATGAACTTCCTCCTCCGCTTATGAGAAACGGCGATATTATGGAGATAAATGACATAAAGGAAGGAATGGAATTTGTAGGCACTGTAAGAAATATAACGGATTTTGGTGCATTTGTTGATATAGGAGTTCATGAAGATGGACTGGTTCATATTTCACAGATATGCAACAGATATATAAAACATCCGCTTGATGCGATAAAATTAGGGGAAATTGTAAAAGTAAAAGTGCTTAGTGTTGATGTTAAAAAGAAAAGAATAGCTCTTACAATGAAATTTTAGTTATATGCGGCAGCTGCGGCGAGTCGCCGCCTCCGGTGTTTAGTCAATATTTTTCTTTATGGCAATCAAGTATATGCGACTTACCTGACAAATAAACATATATCAGCATAAAAATTCAGCCTTCAGCCGCCAGATGAAATTTCCAGTAAACCATCGAACTCATGTTAATTTAAATCACTTCTTTTTAAAATATATCCCAAAAAAACTTAAAAAATATTACTATAAATTGACATTATGCTGTTTTTATGGTATAATGTAAAAACAATAATAATGATTATGTATACTCTGTAATAAGATTTAACATCAGTTTGAAAGAGGTGACTTTTATATGAAAAAGAATAAGCTCGATGTAGGCAGCAAGCTTACACTTTACATTCTTGCAACGTGTATATTAAGTTTCGGACTGCTCGGAATTATATGCTATCTGACAGTTGGACAAGTCCTTACAAATCAATGCAAAAAAGATGCGATGGAATTTGCTTCATTCGCTGCAAGTGAGATAGACGGAGATAAATTTGATTCAATCAATTCTGTAGAAGATGAGGCATATTCAGAGATATATAATACTCTTGCAAAATACAAACGTTCAAATCTTGTGACTTATATTTATGCGATGCGGCTTGACAGTGATTATGTACTTCGCTTTGTTGTTGATACAGATGATGAAACTCCGGCAGAGATTGGGGAGGAATATGAATATATTAAAAGTATGCAGCCTGCATTTGATGGTGAAGTATGTTGTGATGCCGAAGCAAGAAGTGACAGATGGGGAACGTTGCTGAGTGCATATGCTCCGATTTATACAAAAAATAATGAGATAGCCGGTATCGTTGGGTGTGATATAAAAATCACAGATATTAATAAGATAAAGAGAAATCTTGCAAACATTATAATAGTTATAATTTCAATTTTCTGTGCAGCGTACTTTATACTTTACAATCGTATATCAGCTAAAATGGTTTCCATGGATTATCTGACAGAAATTTCAAATTATGATGGACTTATAAATAAAGGTCATCAGCTTGAAAAATCAGGCAGAATTTCCGAATATGATGCAGTTCTTATAAATATAAAGGATTTTAAGTATCTCAACCAGAAAATAGGAATGAATCTTGGGGATACAATTCTAAGAAAATATGCAAAATTACTTAAATCATTCATTGGCAAAAAAGAATTCATTGCAAGAACAGGAAGCGATAATTTTATGGTTCTTGTAATGAAAGATAATACTGATGAATTTCTGCATAAAATTTCAGATATACAGCTGAAACTTACTGAAAGTGATGATAGTTTTACGGCGATAAATGCAAGATGCGGAATATATCCAATAAAGGAAAATAATTCAATTAAGGAAATAATGAATTCGGCATCAATGGCACTTAAAGAGGCAAGGCTTTCATCATCGCCTGATTTTGTATGGTTTAAAGATGATATGATAAGCAATATGGTTGAGGAAAAGAAGCTGCTGATTGATTACAGAAAAGCCATTGAGAACAAGGAATTTATTGTATATTATCAGCCTAAGGTAAATGCTGAAAACTATAAGCTTTGTGGTGCAGAAGCACTTGTAAGATGGATAAAAGAAGGCAAGCTTATCCCGCCTAATAAATTCATACCTGTACTTGAAAAGGAAAGACTTATTGCAGAACTGGATTTCTATGTATTTGAAACAGTATGTATGAATATCAGTGAATGGCAGAAAAATGGTATTGAACCATGCAGGATTTCATCAAATTTTTCAAAAATTCATCTTACCAATCAGAATTTTGCTGATGATGTAATATCAATCGTCCGCAAATATAATATAAGCCATGAATATATTGAAATAGAACTTACTGAATCATCAGGATATTCCGATTTTGATGCATTGACCAGATTTGTAGAACGTATGAATGAGGAAGCAATAAATACATCAATTGATGATTTTGGAACAGGTTATTCATCACTTTCATTGTTAAAGGATATAAATGTAGATGTTGTGAAGATTGATAAATCATTCCTTGCAAAAACTCAGAGTGAGGACGTTAAGCAGGAAAAAATGCTTGAGAATATCATACATATGATAAACGACCTTGACAGGACTGTAATATGTGAAGGAGTTGAAACAGAGGAACAGCTGAATTTTCTTAAAAATGCTGACTGCAATATAATACAGGGATATTTCTTTGACAAACCTTTGCCGCATGATGAATTTGAAAAACGCCTTAAAAATCCTGATTACAGAAAAAATATCAGTAAATAAAAATTTTTTGCAGTATTGATTGAAAAGAGAAAAAGTAGTATAATTATTATATAACGCAAATTCTATGAATCAGCATTTGTTTATTTATAAAGTTGATATTAAATAAAAATATAAGGAGCAGGAATATATGGCAGGTTCAGTATTCGGAAAATTATTCAGAGTTTCAACATGGGGCGAATCTCATGGTAAAGGTGTAGGTGTAGTCATCGACGGATGCCCCGCCGGTCTGGAACTTTGTGAGGAAGATATACAAATCTATCTTGACAGACGCAAGCCGGGACAATCAAAATTTTCAACGCCAAGAAAAGAAGATGATAAAGTCGAAATACTTTCGGGTGTATTCGAAGGCAGAACAACAGGTACTCCTATTTCAATGGTTGTTATGAATAAGACACAGCGTTCATCTGATTACAGTAAAATTGCATCATACTATCGTCCGGGTCATGCCGATTATACATTTGATGAAAAATATGGTTTCAGAGATTATCGTGGCGGCGGACGTTCATCAGGTCGTGAAACTATTGCAAGAGTTGCAGCAGGAGCTGTAGCCGCCAAAATTCTGAAATCACTGGGAATACAGATACTTGCATACACCAAATCAATAGGTGATTTTGAAATAGATTACAGCCGGTTCGATAAAGATGAAATATCAAATAATAGTCTTTATATGCCTGACCATGAGGCAGCATTAAAAGCCGCTGAATATCTTGAAAACATGATAAAACATAGGGATTCAGCCGGCGGAACTGCTGAATGTATAGTAACGGGTATGCCGGCAGGTATAGGTGAAACTGTATTTGATAAATTAAGTGCAAATCTTGCAAAGGCTGTTGTTTCTATAGGAGCTGTAAAGGGATTTGAAATAGGTGACGGAATTGCCGTTTCAAAATCCAGAGGTTCAGAAAACAATGACAGTTTCATTATACAGAATGGGAAGATTGTGAAGAAAACTAATCACTCCGGTGGATTGCTTGGCGGTATGAGTGACGGCTCACCAATAGTTATAAGGGCTGCATTTAAGCCAACTCCATCAATAGCATATGAACAGGATACTGTGAATAAATCCGGCGAGGAGATAAAGGTTTCAATTCAAGGCAGACATGACCCCATTATCGTTCCGAGAGCTGTTGTTGTAATGGAATCAATGACAGCACTTGTGCTTGTTGATTCCTTACTTGAAAATATGACAGCAAGACTTGACAGAGTTATTGATTTTTATAAATAATGTGAGTTCGACAGAAAAAGTTTTGGTTAAGCTTGTGCGGCAAGTTGTCGCCTCCACTTTTAAGTGAAAGGCAGGGGCTGCCGCCCCCGCACCCCCATTTCGCTCATTCGAGCGACCAAAGGCTCTGCCTTTGGAAACCGCCGGCTTTTTTGAAAAAAGCTGGGTAAAAAACTTTTAATTTCGCCACTTTTCTCCATAATATCATTTTTTATCTTCCCCCTACAAAAATAATCCATCGAACTCACATTAAATATCAATGTAATTAAAATACAGGGTGTATCTTCATATAAGAATACACCCTGTATTTCATTTTTATCAAGTTTGAAATTGTATCAGAATAAAGTCATCTGGCTTGATTTAGGAAGCGAACCTAATGCTCCCATATTATCAAGCATTTCAATCATTGTTTTTGTAACTCCGTTCTTTGCCTGCAATTCCTCAACGGATATATAATCTCCTTGCTGAACAGCCTCATAAAGACATTGTGCGGCGTTGTCGCCGACACCGCTGAGTGCATTGAACGGTATTCTTATATATCCGTCCTCAATCTGATATTTATACCAATGTGATTTTTTAAGGTCAATCGGAAGGAAAAAATATCCTCTTGACATCATTTCATTTACTATAAGCAATATATCATAAAGGTCATTTTCCTTCTTTGAACGCTCATTTCCCTTTGAACGCAGTTCATTTATCTTTGTCCTTACAGCATCTTTGCCCTTTACAACAAGTTCAGCATCAAGGTCTGAACCTCTTACTGTGAAATATGTAGCATAGAATTCAAGCGGCTTATAGTATTTAAACCACCCCAGCTTTATAGCGGCGATTACATATGCTGCTGCATGAGCCTTAGGAAACATATATTTGATTTTCAGACAGCTGTCAATATACCACT
>JBJEQS010000311.1:0-1743 GCA_051881875.1 Oscillospiraceae bacterium | reverse complement strand
CTTCAATCGTTCAAAAAAGTTTTTTGTCAAACTTTTTCCAAAAAAAGTTTGTGCGGCTGAAAGCCGCAGATTAACAGGCGAATTGCAGTTCGTCATTAAAAAATAATGTTATTTTGCTCATTGTAATATATATGGAGGCAGTTTAAAATGGCTTTAAGAAAAATCGTTACAAAGGAAGACCCTATTTTATCAAAGGTTTGCAGACCTGTTGAAAAATTTGATGATAAACTCGCACAGCTTCTTGATGATATGAAAGAAACATTATACAAGGCTCAGGGATATGGTCTTGCCGCTCCTCAGGTGGGAATTTTACGCAGAATTGCTGTAATAGATGTGGGTGAGGGATATATTGAACTTATAAACCCTGTAATAACAAATATGAAAGGCAAACAGAAAGGCGTTGAGGGCTGTCTTTCATGTCCGGAGGAATTCGGCTATGTAACTCGTCCTATGTCATGTCATCTGAAAGCTCAGGACAGAAACGGCGAGTTCTATGAAATGGATTTGAAAGGGATATTTTGCCGCTGTGCCTGCCATGAAACAGACCATCTTGACGGTAAGCTTTTCCTTAGACTCGTTGAAGAATTTCTTGAACCGGAGGAGGAATAATATTGAATATAGTTTTCATGGGAACGCCTGATTTCGCAGTACCATGCCTTAAAGCACTCGTGGAACATGGCGAAAATGTCATTGCTGTATATACACAGCCCGACAAGCCGAAGGGCAGAGGTTACAAGATGATACCTACACCGGTCAAAAAAGCCGCTATGGAATATGATATACCTGTGTATCAGCCGCTTTCATTCAAAAAAGGCGATGATGCCGAAAAAAATGTTGAGGAATTAAAGGCTATGAATCCCGATTTGATTATAGCGGTTGCCTATGGTCAGATACTCCCCGAATCAGTTCTCAATATCCCGAAGTATAAATGTATCAATATCCATGCGTCAATTCTTCCGAAATACAGAGGTGCAGGTCCTATACAGTGGAGCATACTCAACGGCGAAAAGGTAACCGGAGTTACATCAATGTACATGGAAAAAGGTCTTGATATGGGTGATATGCTGATAAAGGCTGAACTGGAAATAGGTGAGAATGAAACAGCATCCGAACTGCATGACAGACTTGCTGAACTCGGTGCAGAAACACTCATAAAGACCATTGAAGCTGTAAAGAGCGGCACTCTTAATCCGCAGAAGCAGAATGATGATGAATCAAGTTATGCTCCGATGATTTCAAAGGATATGAGCAGAATAGATTTCAGCGATACAGCACAGAATATCCATAACAAAATAAGGGGAATAACAGGCTTTGCAATGCTTGACGGAAAGCGTCTTAAAATATTCCGTTCGGAAATAGTAAAGAACCACAAAAGCGATATGCCATGCGGAACAGTGACAGATGAGAAAAATTTCACGGTTGTATGCGGTGACGGCATATGTATAAATCTGCTTGAAGTACAGGCAGAGGGCGGAAAACGTCTTAAATCGTCCGATTATCTGCGTGGAAATAAGCTTGAAAAAGGTATCCGCTTTGAATAGCGCCAGCTTTTTGAAAAAAGCTGGGCAAAAACTTTTTCTTTCGTTGCTTACCTGAATAAAATCTTATCATACCTACCCGACCACTTTTATGCTAATATATGATTATTTGTCAGGTAAGAGCAACTAAAATTCCAAGTAAGCCACAATGGGCGAACGAATTTCGCAGAAAAGGAAAATTATTTATAATGAAAAATGCAAGATT